>NZ_JBIAVW010000028.1:0-20672 GCF_042894785.1 Streptomyces sp. NPDC001502 | reverse complement strand
GGGGGGGGGGGGGGGGGGGGGGGGGGGTGGGCGCCGCGGGGGGGGGGGGGGGGGGGGGGGGGGGGGCCGGGGGGGGGGGGGGGGGGGGGGGGGGCCCCCCCCCACGGCCGTTCACGTCGTCACCACAGCCGCTACGGCTCCTACGAGCCGAGAATGGTGGTGAGGAACTCCCCCGTCCAGGCCAGCAGTTCCCGCCCGACCACCGGCTTCCCGCCGATCTTGCCCGCCTTCGGGCGCGGGACCAGCACCTGCGAGGTGGCGGGCTTGAGCACCGTCCCCGGGTACAGCCGCTTGAGCCGAAGCTCCTGAGACTCGCGCAGCTCCACCGGCCCGAACCGGACGTTGTTGGCCTGGAGGGTGATGTCCCCGACCCCGCAGGCCCGGGCCAGCATCCGCAGCCCGGCCACCAGCAGCAGGTTCTCCACCGGCTCCGGCAGCTTGCCGTAGCGGTCGGTGAGCTCCTCCCGTACGGCCTTGATGTCCGCCTCGGAGTTGGCGGAGGCGATGGACCGGTACGCCTGCAGACGCAGCCGCTCGCCCGGCGCGTAGTCGTGCGGGACGTGCGCGTCGACCGGCAGCTCGATCTTGACCTCCAGCGGCGGCTCCTCCTCCACCTGGCCCTCGACCGCCGCCCGGTAGTCGGCCACGGCCTCGCCGACCATCCGGATGTAGAGGTCGAAGCCGACGCCCGCGATGTGACCGGACTGCTCGCCGCCGAGCAGATTGCCCGCGCCGCGGATCTCCAGGTCCTTCATCGCCACGTACATGCCGGCGCCCATCTCGGTGTGCTGGGCGATCGTCGCGAGCCGCTCGTGCGCGGTCTCGGTCAGCGGCTTCTCCGGCGGGTACAGGAAGTACGCGTACCCGCGCTCGCGACCGCGCCCCACGCGTCCGCGCAGCTGGTGCAGCTGGCTCAGGCCGAAGTTGTCGCCGCGCTCCACGATCAGGGTGTTGGCGTTGGAGATGTCGATGCCCGACTCGACGATCGTGGTCGAGACGAGCACGTCGAACTTCTTCTCCCAGAAGTCGACGACGACCTGCTCCAGGGCCTGCTCCGACATCTGGCCGTGGGCCGTCGCGATCCGCGCCTCGGGCACGATCTCGCGCAGCTTGGCGGCCGCCCGGTCGATGGACTCGACCCGGTTGTGGATGTAGAAGCACTGGCCCTCGCGCAGCAGCTCGCGGCGGATGGCCGCGCCGATCTGCTTCTCCTCGTACGGGCCGACGAAGGTCAGGACCGGGTGCCGCTCCTCCGGCGGAGTGGTGATCGTCGACATCTCGCGGATGCCGGTCACCGCCATCTCCAGGGTGCGCGGGATCGGGGTCGCGGACATGGTGAGCACGTCCACGTTGGCGCGGAGCTTCTTCAGCTGCTCCTTGTGCTCCACGCCGAAGCGCTGCTCCTCGTCGACGATGACCAGGCCGAGGTCCTTGAACCGGGTCTCCTGCGAGAACAGGCGGTGGGTGCCGATGACCACGTCCACCGAGCCCTCCTGGAGGCCCTCCAGGGTGGTCTTGGACTCGCTCTCGCTCTGGAAGCGCGAGAGCGCCTTCACCTTGACGGGGAACTGGCTGTAGCGCTCGGAGAAGGTGCCGAAGTGCTGCTGCACGAGGAGCGTCGTCGGTACGAGGACGGCGACCTGCTTGCCGTCCTGGACCGCCTTGAACGCGGCGCGCACGGCGATCTCGGTTTTGCCGTATCCGACGTCGCCGCAGATCAGCCGGTCCATCGGGACCGACTTCTCCATGTCCTCCTTGACCTCGGCGATGGTGGTGAGCTGGTCGGGCGTCTCCGCGTACGGGAAGGCGTCCTCCAGCTCGCGCTGCCAGGGGGTGTCCGGCCCGAAGGTGTGGCCGGGGGCCGCCATGCGCGCGCTGTAGAGCTTGATGAGGTCGGCGGCGATCTCCTTGACCGCCTTCTTCGCGCGCGCCTTGGTCTTGGTCCAGTCGGCGCCGCCGAGCCGGTGCAGGGTCGGGGCCTCGCCGCCGACGTACTTGGTGACCTGCTCCAGCTGGTCGGTGGGGATGTAGAGGCGGTCGCCGGGCTGCCCGCGCTTGGCCGGCGCGTACTCCACCAGCAGGTACTCGCGGGTGGCGCCCTGCACCGTGCGCT
Source organism: Streptomyces sp. NPDC001502 (assembly GCF_042894785.1). NCBI lineage: Bacteria > Bacillati > Actinomycetota > Actinomycetes > Kitasatosporales > Streptomycetaceae > Streptomyces > Streptomyces sp. NPDC001502. Next base: position 18,559 of record NZ_JBIAVW010000028.1, on the reverse strand, counting down.
GGACCATCTCGACGTAGCGGCCCACGCCGTGCTGCTCGTGGACGATGTAGTCGCCGGCCTCCAGGGTCAGCGGGTCGATGGTCTTGCGGCGCCGGGTCGGCATCCGGCCGAGGTCCTTGGTGGCGGTGCGCTGGCCGGTCAGGTCGGTCTCGGTGAGGACCGCCAGGCGCAGCACCGGGTCGACGAAGCCGTTGTCGATCGAGCCGCAGGCGACGTGGACCAGACTCGCTTCCAGGGCGCGCAGTTCCGGCTCCAGCCGGGCCGCGATGCCCTCGCCGCCGAGCACCTCGACGGTACGGGCGGCCGGGCCGTGGCCCTCGGTGAGGTAGACGGTGTGCCAGCCGTCGGCGATCCAGCCCTTGGTGTCGGCCAGCGCCCGGGCGGTGTCGCCGCGGTACGCCTCCGGGGCGTGCATGCCGAGCTTGAGGGTGTCGCTGCCGCCCGCGGTCTCGTCGGCGGCGAAGGGGGACACCGACCACCACATCATGTCCAGCTCGCGGGCCCGGTCGCGGACGTCGGCGATCCCGCGCAGGGAGGCCGCGCCGACGTCGATGGGGGCCTCGCCGCCGCCCGCGGTGGCCGCCCAGGAGGCCATCAGGAACTCCTGGCTCGTCGCCACGAGGTCGGCGGCCCGGGTCCGGACCCGCTCCGGGTCGCAGACCACGGCCATCGACCCTGCGGGCAGCACGTCGATCAGCAGTTCCATCTCGTCGACGAGGACCGGGGCGAGGGACTCCATGCCCTCCACGGCGATCCCCTCGGCGATCTTGTGCAGCAGTTCGCCGAGCTCGGGGTGGGCCTCGGCGAGGGCCGCGGCCCGCTCCCGTACCGCGTCGGTCAGCAGAAGCTCGCGGCAGGGCGGGGCCCACAGTCCGTGTTCGGCGATCTCCAGGGAGCGCTGGTCGGCGACCTTGAAGTAGCGGATCTCCTCGACCTCGTCGCCCCAGAACTCGATGCGCAGCGGGTGTTCCTCGGTGGGCGGGAACACGTCGAGGATGCCGCCGCGCACGGCGAACTCCCCGCGCTTCTCGACGAGCTCGACCCGCGTGTACGCCGCGGCGGCCAGTGCTTCGGTGATCTCGCCGAGGTCGGCGCCGCCACCTTGCCGCAGGCTGACCGGGACCAGCTCCCCGAGCCCCTTGACCTGCGGCTGGAGCACGGACCGGATGGGCGCCACGAGCACGCTCACCGGGCCTGCCGCCGGGTCGTCCTTGCTCGGGTGCACCAGCCGGCGCAGGACGGCGAGCCGGCGGCCCATGGTGTCGCTGCGGGGGCTGAGGCGCTCGTGCGGGAGCGTCTCCCAGGACGGGTAGTCCACCACCTCGTCGGGCGGCAGCAAGGAGCGCAGCGCGGCGGCCAGGTCCTCGGCCTCGCGCCCGGTGGCGGTGACCGCCAGCACGGTCCGCCCGGTCTGCCGGGCCAGTGCGGCGATCGCGAAGGGCCGCGCGGCGGAGGGGCCGACCAGGTCCACGTGCATGCGCTTGCCGTCCCCGGCCGCGGTGACCGCCTCGGCGAGGGCGGCATCACGGGTGACGGCGTCGAGCAGTCCGTGCAGGCTCATGAAAGAGGCTTTCCGTCCGGTGAAGGTCTGAAGGTGTGCGGTGCGGTGCGGTGCGGTGGTGCAGTGCGGGTGCGATGCGATCGTGCGGTGCGGGTGCGAGGGCAACGCGAAGGGCCCGACACGTCGCACGGGCCGGGGGTTCCCACCCTACGACGACGCCCCTCGCGCCGCTTTACGATGTTCCTGTTCTGACTGTCCGAGCTCGCCGTGTCGTCTTCCGCCGGGGAGACACTGCCTCCGGAGGAGCACGAGTCCGTGACGAGCGATGCGATAGCCCGCCCGGCGCCGGTGGTACCGGCATCCGCGAAGCCGGACCGGTACGCCTGGGCGCCGCCCTGGCTGGTGGCCGCCGGGCTGTTCGTCGTCTACCTCATCCTGTCCGTCGGGCGGTTCCGGCGGATGGACTGGGCCTCCTGGGACCTGGGGATCTTCGAGCAGGCGATCCGCGCGTACGCGCACCTCCAGGAGCCCGTCGCCGACCTGAAGGGGCCGGGGGCCAACATCCTCGGGGACCACTTCAGCCCGATCATCGCGCTCGTCGCCCCCGTCTACCGGGTCTTCCCCGGGCCCGTCACCCTGCTGGTCGTGCAGTCGGCGCTGTTCGCGCTGTCCGCCGTGCCCGTCACCCGGGCGGCCGTACGGTTCCTCGGCCGGGCCCGCGGGCTCGCCGTCGGCATCGCGTACGGGCTCTCCTGGGGCATCCAGCGGGCCGTCGAGTTCGACTTCCACGAGATCGCCTTCGCCGTGCCCCTGCTGGCCTTCGCCCTGGAGGCGGTGCTCGCCCGGCGCTGGCGGGCCGCCCTGCTGTGGGGGCTGCCGCTGGTCCTCGTCAAGGAGGACCTCGGCTTCACGCTCGCCGCGCTGGCCGTGGTGGTGGCCTGGCGGGCCCGCGACGGCAACCGGCGGATCGCCGTGACCGCGCTCGGCGTCGCCGCCGCGGCCTGCGTCTTCGCCGTCCTGGTGTTCACCGTCCTCATACCGGCCTTCGCCACGGCGGGATACGGCTACTGGGACAAGATCGACGGGGCGGGTCCGCTCGGCGGCATCGGCACCAAGCTCACCACCCTGGCGTGGGTGCTGATCCCCACCTCCGGGCTGCTCGCGCTGCGCTCGCCGCTGCTCCTGGTGGCCGCGCCCACCCTCGGCTGGCGGTTCCTGTCCGGGGACGACCACTACTGGTCCACCGACTGGCACTACAGCGCCGTCCTGATGCCCGTCGTGGCCCTCGCCCTGGTCGACGCCATCGACACCGTCCGGCGGGGCGACCGGCCCTGGCTGCGCTCGTACGCCCTGCAGCTGCCGACCGCCGTCCTGGCCGCCGCCCTCGCCCTGAGCGCGACCGCCATGCCGACGGCCAAGCTCGCGGAGGCCCGTACGTACGAGAAGCCCGAGCGGGTCACCGCGATCGAGCGGCTCCTGGACCGGATCCCCGACGGGGCGACCGTGGAGGCCGACACCACCCCGCTGACCCGGCTGACCTCCCGCTGCCGCGTGCTGTGGATCGGCGGCAGCAAGGGCGTGGTCCCCGACTGGATCACCATCGACAACTCCTCCAAGTGGGCCGGCGAGGACCCGACCGGCTACGCCCGCCAGCTCCACCCCGACGAGCGGTTCACCCTGGTGGGCGAGGCCGCCGGCATCGTCCTGATGCAGCGGCAGTGACGGGAGAGCCGGCCTGCAAACGACGCCGGTCCGGAACCCTGAGGTCCCGGACCGGCATTCCCCCGAACGAACGCGGGCCGGTTACTCGCTCGCGATCGCGTTCAGTACGTTCATCCGCCCTGCCCGGAAGGCCGGGACCAGTGCGGCGAACAGGCCTACGAAGGCCGAGGCGGCGAACACCCCGAGGATCGTCGGCCACGGGATCTCCAGCACCTTCAGGCCCTGGAGCGCCAGCAGCTGCTGCGCGCCGATCCCCCAGCCCATGCCGAGCCCGAGGCCGAGCAGGGCGCCGAAGAGGGCGATGACCACCGACTCCAGGCGGATCATGCGGCGCAGCTGGCGGCGGGAGAGGCCGATGGCGCGCATCAGGCCGATCTCCCGGGTCCGCTCGACCACCGAGAGGGCCAGGGTGTTCACGACGCCCAGGACCGCGACGATGATCGCGAGGCCGAGGAGCCCGTAGACCATGTTCAGCAGCTGGCCGACCTGGTCCTTCAGGGCCTGCTTGTAGTCGGTCTGGTTGCGCACCTTGTACTGCGGGTACTCGGCCATCGCCGCCTTGACCGACTCGTACGCGGTGGCGTCGGACTTACCGTCCTGCGCACTGGCCAGCAGCATGAAGGGGAGCGGCAGCTTGTCGGCCGGAACGTTCGCCCGGGCCGTCTCGGTGCTGATGTACTTCATGCCCTTGTCGAGATTGCCCTCGTCGCTGGTGATCGCGGCGACCTTCAGCTTGACCGTGCTGCCGCCGGTGAAGGCGACCGTCAGCTCGTCGCCGACCTTGACGCCGTACTTGGTGGCGTACTCGGAGCCGACCGACATCGCGTTCGCCCCGTACGCCGCGGCGTGCTCGCCGGCGACCATCTTGCGCCGGATGTCCTTGGCGTACGTCGGGTCGGTGGCGCCGAATCCCTCATCCACGGTGGTGCCGTCGGGGGCGGTCAGCTTGGCCGCCACCTCGCGGTAGGCGGTGACGTGGTCGAGACCCTTGGTGGCGCGCAGGGCCTGCTCGGCCTGCGGCAGCACGGGCTGGCCGGTCTCGGAGTTGACGATGTAGTCCGCGCCGACCGACTTGTCGAGCTCCTCGGTCGCGGAGGCCACCATCGAGGAGCCGACCACCGACAGGCAGGCGACCAGCGCGAGGCCGATCATCAGCGCGGCGGCGGTGGCACCGGTGCGGCGCGGGTTGCGCAGGGCGTTGCGCTCGGCGAGCCGGCCCACGGGCCCGAAGGGGCGCAGCACCACGCCGGAGAGCACCCGCACCACGCCCTCGGCGAGCAGCGGGCCGATCACGATGAAGCCCTTGAGGGTGAAGACGACGCCCAGGCCCAGCCAGAGGGATCCGGGTCCGGCCTCCTCGGCGGCCGTGGCGAGGTAGAGCCCCGCGCCACCGATGCCGGTGAGGACCAGGCCGAGGACGGCGCGGACGACGCCGGCCTTCTTGTCGCCCGGGGTGCCGGACTCGCGCAGCGCGGCCATCGGGGAGACCTTGCCGGCCCGGCGGGCCGGGACGAAGGCGGAGACGACGGTCACGATGACGCCGAGGACGATGCCGATGACCGGGGTGGTCCAGGCGATCGTCAGGTCGTCGGTGGACAGGTGCATGCCCATGGAGCCCATGAGCTCCATCAGGCCGATGGCGAGGCCGATGCCGGCGCCGATACCCAGGAGCGAGCCGACGACGCCGAGCAGGAAGGCCTCGACGACCACGGACTTGAGGATCTGTCCGCTGTCGGCGCCGATGGCGCGCATCAGGCCGATCTCGCGGGTGCGCTGGGCCACCAGCATCGAGAAGGTGTTGAAGATCAGGAAGATGCCGACGAGGAAGGCGATCCCGGCGAAGCCGAGCATCACGTACTTCATGACGTCGAGGAAGGAGCCGACGTCCTTGCGGTTGGCGTCCGCGGCCTCCTTGGCGGTCTGCAGCTTGTACGTGTCCGCGCCGACGGCGGCCGCGACGTTCCGCTTGAGCTGCTCGTCGCTCACCCCGTCCTTGGCGGTGACGTTGACGTGCGTGAAGGAGCCGGGGGAGCCGAGCAGCGCCTGCTGCGCGGTGGCCGTGTCGAAGTAGACGACGGCCGCGCCCGGGTTGGTCACGGTGAAGGTGGCGATACCGGTGATCCTGGCGCGGATGTCGCCGGTGACGGTGATCGTGCGCAGTTCGTCACCGAGCTTCAGGTGGTGCTTCTCGACGGTGTCGGCGTCGACCATCATCTCGGTCGGGCCGCGCGGAGCGTTGCCCGAGGTGATCTTCATGGACTTGAGCTCGTTGTCGTTCCAGCTGCCCGCGATGGTCGGGGCGCCGGTGGTCGAGCCCAGGTTCTCGTTCTTGGTGTTGACGACCGTGACGGACATCGACACGACGCCGCCCTCGGCGCTCTTGACGCCCTCGGCCTTGCGCACCTGCTCGACGGCCGAGCCCGCCAGGATCTCGGGGCGGCCGCGCTGCGGGTTCTCCTCCCCCTCCTCGGCCTCCTTCGGGGTGACGGTCACATCGGAGTTGGTGACGGCGAACAGCTTGTCGAAGGTGGTGTTCATGGTGTCGGTGAACACCAGGGTGCCGCAGACGAAGGCGACGGAGAGCATGACCGCGACGGCGGAGAGCGCCATCCGTCCCTTGTGGGCGACGAAGTTGCGCCGCGAGGTCTTCAGGACGGTGTTGCTCATGAGGTCCGCCCGCGCGCGTCGAAGTCCTTCATGCGGTCCAGGACCTGGTCGGCGGTGGGACCGTACATCTCGTCGACGATCTTGCCGTCGGCCAGGAAGATGACGCGGTCCGCGTAGGAGGCCGCCACCGGGTCGTGCGTGACCATGACAATCGTCTGGCCGAGCTCGTCCACCGAGCGGCGCAGGAAGCCGAGGACCTCGGCGCCCGCCCTGGAGTCCAGGTTTCCGGTCGGCTCGTCGCCGAAGATGATCTGCGGGCGGGCGGCGAGGGCGCGGGCGACCGCCACGCGCTGCTGCTGACCGCCGGAGAGCTCGGTCGGGCGGTGCTTGAGCCGGCCGGCGAGGCCCACCGTCTCCACGACCCGGTTCAGCCACTCCGCGTCGGGCTTGCGGCCCGCGATGTCCATGGGGAGCGTGATGTTCTCCAGGGCGTTGAGCGTGGGCAGCAGGTTGAAGGCCTGGAAGATGAAGCCGATCCGGTCACGGCGCAGCTGCGTGAGCTTCTTGTCCTTCAGCCCGGTGATCTCGGTGTCGTCCAGGTGGATCTGGCCGCTGGTCACCGTGTCGAGACCGGCGAGGCAGTGCATCAGCGTGGACTTGCCGGAGCCGGAAGGGCCCATGATCGCGGTGAACTGGCCGCTCATGATGTCCACGTCGACGTCGTCGAGGGCGACGACACGCGTCTCCCCGGAGCCGTAGGCCTTGACGACCTTTCGTGCCCGGGCCGCGACGGCTGCATGCCCTCCAGTACCCCCGTGCCTGGTTTCGGTCATAGCCGTTGTCACGGTCTTTCTCCCTCTTCGAATGCGTGCGTGTGCGTGTGCGTGCGTGCACCTGCGCATGTGTGCGGCTGTGCGCTCGTCGCCGTCATGAAGTCTCCGCCGGGCGGAGGCGCGGCGCGCTGGTGCCCATCGCCGTATCCGCCCGGGGGTTAACCCCACCCCCCGGCCTGTGGTGCGTAGGTTCCAGTTAAGGAGACGCCGGGGCCGCTCACCTCCTCCGCCGGGAGGAACGACCCCTGGCCCGTTGTGCGGAGGGACCCCTAGGGGATCTGCACCCTTCGGCGTACGAACCCTGGGGGATACCGCCCGCCGCGCGGCGGTGAGATGGTGTTCCCCGCAGTTACGTGCAGGGGGAAGGAATCTCGGTGGCATCGGCGGAGAGCACCGGCGCGAGCCCGGACGGCGTACCCTCGGGGCCCGCTGCCGACACCACCGGGGCCGGGGTTCCGGCCAAGAACGCGACCGGCGGCCCGCCCGCGGCCAAGCCGGCCGCACGACCGCCGGCCCCGGTGGTCGCCTCCCTGATGCTCGGCATGGCCCTCGTCGCCCTGGACAGCACCATCGTGGCCACCGCCGTCCCGCAGATCGTGGGCGAACTCGGCGGATTCTCCGTCTTCTCCTGGCTCTTCTCCGGCTACCTGCTCGCGGTGACCGTCACCCTGCCCGTCTACGGGAAGCTGTCCGACACCTTCGGCCGCAAGCCCGTCCTGCTCTTCGGCATCGCCCTCTTCCTCGTCGGTTCGCTGCTGTGCGCGTCCGCCTGGAACATGGCCGCCCTCATCGCCTTCCGCATCGTCCAGGGCCTGGGCGGCGGAGCCCTCCAGGGCACGATCCAGACCCTGGCCGCCGACCTCTACCCGCTCAGGGACCGGCCGCGGATCCAGGCCCGGATGTCCAGCGTCTGGGCCACCTCGGCCGTGGCCGGCCCGGCGCTCGGCGGGCTGCTCGCCTCGTACGCGCACTGGCGCTGGATCTTCCTGATCAACCTGCCGCTGGCCGGGCTCGCCCTGTGGATGATCGCCCGTCACCTGACCGAGCCCGTCCGGTCGCCCGGGCGCCGGGGACCGGTCGACTGGGCGGGGGCGCTCGCCGTCTTCGCCTGCGGCGCACTGCTGCTCTTCGCGCTCGTCCAGGGCGGGGTCGCCTGGCCCTGGCTGTCCGCGCCCTCGCTCGGGCTGCTGGGCGCGAGCGCGCTGCTGGCCGTCGTCGTGGTCCGGGTGGAACGCCGGGCCGGGGAACCGATCCTGCCCGGCTGGGTGTGGCGCCGGCGCACCATCGCCGCCGTCAACCTGGCCATGGGGGCACTCGGCCTGCTGATGGTCGCCCCCATGGTGTTCATGCCGACCTACGCGCAGTCCGTGCTGGGCCTCGGCCCCGTCGGCGCCGGCCTGGTCATGTCGGTGATGACCCTGAGCTGGCCCGTCTCCGCCGCTCTCAGCCAGCACGTCTACCGGCGCATCGGCTTCCGCAACACCGCGGCAGTCGGGATCGCGCTCGCCGCGGTGATCCTGTTCTCCTTCACCCTGCTGCCCTACCCCGCCCGGCCCTGGCAGCCCGCACTGATCATGCTGCTGCTGGGCGGCGCCCTCGGCCTCTTCCAGCTCCCGCTGATCGTCGGGGTCCAGTCCACCGTGGGCTGGGCCGAGCGCGGGACGACTACGGCCTCGGTGCTGTTCTGCCGGCAGGTCGGCCAGAGCGTGGGCGCCGCCCTGCTGGCCGCCGTCGCCAACGCCACCATCGCCTCCCGCCTGGCGGACGCCCCCGTACCCGGCCTGCCGGAGCACCTGGACGACGTGGCGAAGGCACTGGACCGGCCGGAGCTGCTGCCCGCTGCCGCCGCCGGCCACCTGCGCGAGGCCGTGGCCACCGCCGTCGAGCACATCTTCCTCGGCGCGACGGCGGCCGCCGTGGCCGCGCTGCTGGTCCTGCTGCTGGTGGCACCACGCCGGTTCCCCGTCCTGCCGGAACTGCGCGAGCAGCCGGAGGAGTAGACCGTCTGCGGAAAGTCGCCTTGTCATGGCCGGGCCATTGGGTAACCCTCGTGCCAGGACCGTTTCCGGGGGGACGACGACATGGCATCCGCACTCTGCGCACTCGCGTTACTGGCCGCGCTGGCCGGCCCGATCTGCCTGCGGCTCCGCCGCAGCCCGGGCTTCATCACCGGCCGCGACGGCCGCCTCTCCACCTCGACGGCGCTCGCCCTCGCCTGGACGGTGATCCTGGTCTGGCTGCTGCTGGCGATCCTCGGCTACGGACTCACCGCGGGCGGTGGCATCGCGTACTTCCGGGGCGCCGACGGCCCGCTGTCCACGCTGACGACGGTGTACCTGCCGCTGCTCGGCGGCCCGTACGTGGCGCTGATCGCCGCGAAGGCGGTCGTCGGCCTGCGCGTGGAACACGGCAGCATGGCCAAGCCCGCCGCGAAACCGACGGTGTCGGGCCGGCGGCCGCTGCGGGAGCTGATCGCGAACGACAGCGGGCGCACCGACCTCGTGGACCTCCAGTACGTCGCCCTCAGCGCGGTCACCATGCTGTACGTGGTGCTGTTCTACCTCGCGGACGTGGGCGGCGGACTCCCGCGCCTGCCCGCCGAGATGTGGGCCCTGACGGGCGCTCCGGCGGGCGCGTACCTGATCAACAAGATGGCCGTCCGCGCCAACCCGGTGATCACGCACGTCACGCTGGAGGACGGCCGTCTGACGGTCGAGGGCGGCGGTTTCACCCCGGACCCGGCCGGCCCGCCGGCCCTCCTCACCGTCGACGACACCCCCGTTCCGGCACAGGCCGACCCCCTGACGGGCGCCCTGACCGCCACCCTCCCGGCCCCGGGGACAACCCCGTTCACGGTGGTCGTCACGGCGCGCGGCCTGCGCAGCGACCCGTACCGCTACGAGCCCCTCGCCAAGCCCCCCGTCCCGGCCCGGCACCAGCCGCAGCCGGCGGGCTGACCCGTGCCGTCCCTCCTGAAGCCGTCCTGGCGCGCACCCTGGCGGATGTGGCTCCAGCCCGCTCACACACGCGAGCGGCACGCCGAGATCCCCACCTCCTGGGGCACCTGCACGCTGTTCCGGGAACCCGGCCCGCGACTGACCGCCGACGCCAGGGCCGAGGCGCTGGAGCGCCGGCAGTTCCTCCTGGGCGAGGAAACCGTCCTGGAGATCGACGACGCCGCGCCGCCGTGGCAGGGCATCCGCAAGCGGCTGCGCCGCGGCGTCCACGGCCGCCTCGACGGCGTGCCGTTCACGGCGCGGGCCACGGGCAGGTCGCTGCGGCCGAGCGGCCGCGGCATCCGCTTCCGCCTCGACGACGGACGGACCCTGTCGTTCACGGCACGCCCCTTCCACCTGCGTCTCGTCCGGGAAGCGGGCGGCGAGCACGAGGTGCTCGCGCGCACCCGCACCGGCGGCTGGGAGACGCACCGGCTGGACCGGGGCGAGCTGGCCCTCCTGTGCTTCATCACCGTCTCGGGCGTGGACCGGCTCCTCAGGTCTCCGTTCCAGGAGGCCCTCTAGTCCCCTAGACCCCTAGTCCCCCTGGTCCCCCTTGTGGCGGGCGTAGTACCGGGCCACCCGGGCCCGGTTGCCGCAGACCGATGCCACGCACCAGCGGCGCCGGGGGTGCGCCGGCAGGAAGAGCAGGACGCAGTCGTGGGCCTCGCACGCGCGCACCTGCGCCACCCGGGGGTCCGTCAGCAGCTCCGCGACCGCCTCGGCCAGCTCCGCCGCGAGCCGCCGGGCCGGGTCCGCGGGCCGGTGCGCGCCGGCGGCGATCCCGCCCGCCTCGGTCCAGGCCAGCACGCGGTGCGAGGGGGCCGCGGCCAAGGCGTCGTTCAGCGCGGTGAGCGCCCGGGCCGGGGGCCGCTCACCGCGCCGCACGGCGTCGAGCGCCGGGCGCGCGGCCTCCCGTACGGCCCGTACGGCGGCCACCTCGCCCTCACCCACGACGCCGACGGGGGTCAGCCGCCCGGCCTGCGCGGCCAGCCAGGCCGAGAGTCCCGCGGGGTCGGCGACGAGGTCTCCCACCGCGGCCTCGGTGTTGAGGAGGTCCAGCGCGAGGGGCTCACCGGTGAGCGGGAAGGTCACTGTCACTCGACTAATGCTACTGCAATCACTTGACCCATTAGCGATCACCGGCAAGACTAATGGCAACAAGGACGCAGGAGGCATGTGATGACCGCTCGCCGCACCATTCCCACCATCCGGCACCGCACCGTCGACGTGGACGGAGTCCGCGTCGCCTACCGCGAGAGCGGCCCCGCCGACGGCCCCGTACTGCTGCTCCTGCACGGCTTCCCCACGGCCTCGCACCAGTTCGCCCGCCTGATGGACGCCCTCGGCGACACCCCGTACCGCCTGATCGCCCCCGACTACCCCGGCTTCGGTCGCACCGAGGCTCCGGCCGGATTCACGTACACCTTCGACCGGCTCGCCGACGTCGTGGAGGGCTTCACCGACGCCCTCGGGCTGGACCGCTTCGCCCTGTACGTCTTCGACTTCGGCGCCCCGGTCGGGCTGCGGCTCGCCGCGCGCCGGCCGGAGCGGGTGACCGGCCTGATCGTCCAGAACGGCAACGCGTACGAGGAAGGCCTCTCGGACGCGGCCCGCGAATTCGCCGGACTCCGCCGGGAGGTCCCCGGCAACGAGGAGCGCGTCCGGGGGCTCTTCACCCTGGAGGGCACCCGCTTCCAGTACGAGACCGGCGTCGCCGACACCGGCCTCCTCTCCCCCGACAGCTGGACCCTCGACGTGCACCACCTCGGCCTGCCGGGCCGCGCCGACGCCCAGGCCGACCTCGCCTTCGACTACGCCTCGAACTTCGCCCACTACCCCGCCTGGCAGGCATGGCTGCGCGCCGCCCGGATCCCGGTGCTGGTCGTGTGGGGTGCGGGCGACCCCTTCTTCACCCCGGCGGGCGCGAAGGCCTACCTCCGCGACGCCCCGGAAGCCGAGGTGCACGTCTTCGAGGGCGCGGGCCACTTCGCCCTGGAGACCCACCTCCCGCAGATCGCCCCCCTGATCGAGGAGTTCCTCGGCGGAACGGTCACCTTCACGTACTGAGTCGGTAACGGACCGTCAGAACCGGCTCTGCGCCGACTCCACCGGGGAATGAACCGGGCATGCGTACCGCCCGAACCAGTTGGAGAACCTGCGCTCTCGGGGCCGCGGCCCTCGCAGCGCTCCTCTCGTCCACGGCCTGCAATCCAGGAATCGCGGACACCAAGAACCCCACCACCCCGAGCACGCCGAGCGCGGTCGGCACCGCGCAGCCCGGTGCCAGCGCCAGTGCCGGCGGCAGTGCTGGCGGCACGGTGGCATGCAACGACAACGACCTGTCGATCACCACATCGGTCTGGCGCCAGGACTCGGGGCAGCACCTGCTCATCACGGCCACCAACTTCACCGACAAGCCCTGCACGCTCTACCACTACCCGTACATCGGCTTCGGCGCCGTCATCGACGGCCCGCTCGACCCGATGGGTTCCGCTCCACAGGCGGTCGCCACGATCGGGCCGAAGGAGAAGGCGTACGCGGGCCTGTTCCTCTTCCGGGGGAGCCAGCGGACGGTCGCCGTCGAGGCGGTGTCCATCGGCTACCAGGACCGCGCCCTCCACAGCAACAAGGAGTCGGCGATGCTGGACGTCGCCCTGTCCAAGGAGATCGGCTCACTCAACGTCGCAGCCGACGCCCGGGTCACGTACTGGAACCGCGACCTCGGCGCGATCGAGGACCTCCTGTTCAGGTCGGGCACCCGCTAGTGCTGTGACCGGAAAGGTTCACCGGGTCACAGCACTAGGGGGCACGGACGGTCCGGACTCTCGGCTCCGGCCGACACCCCGGACCGGACACCCCACCGCCTAGCCCTCCGCCGGAGCCCGGCCCGTCAGCGCCGCCAGGCTGGAGCGGACGCGGTTCATGTGCGCCCGCATCTCCTCCGCCGCCTCCCCGTGCTCCCGCAGGATCCCCCGCGTCTCGCGCCCGATCCGCTCCTCCGCCACCCGCGCCTGCGCGACCAGCTCGGCGGCCCGCGCCTCCGCGTCCTCCTGCCCGTGCCGCGCCGACTCCTCCGCCTCGGCGAACTCCCGCCGCGCCTCCGCCAGGCGGGCCTCGACGTACCGCTCCAGCTCCGCGTGGCGCGCCTCCAGGTCCGCCTCCCGCTCCGCCAGCTCCCGCTCCGCCGCCTCCCGGCGCTCCGCCTGTTCCTGCTCGCGCTCCGCCCGCTCCGCCTCCGCCCGCCGCCGCGTCTCCGCCAGCGCGGCCGCCGCCTGCGCCCGCCACGCCGCCGCGTCCTCCCGCGCCCCCGACCGCACGTCGTCCGCCTCGCGCTGCGCCCGTAGCAGCCCCTGCCGGGCCCGGACCTCCGTCTGCTCGCGCACCGCCTCCGCGTCGCCCCGCGCGAGCTCCGCCGCCCGGTCGGCGCGCGCCTCGGCCGCGCCGAGCGTCGCCGAGGCATCCACCCGCGCGTCCGTCCGTACGGCGTCCGCCTCTTCCTCCGCCAGCAGCAGGATCCGGCGGGCCCGCTCGCTCAGGTCGTCGTACGTCTGCGGAGCCAGCGCGGAGACCGCCGCCCGCAGCCGCGCCGCGTCCGCCTCCATCTGCTTGGCCAGGACCGTCAGCCGCGCCACCCGCTCCCAGGCCTCGTCCCGGCTCCCGGAGAGCCGGGCGAGATACCGGTCGACCTCTTCCATGCGGTAGCCACGACCGCGCACGGTCCCAAAGGGTGCACTCATCCTGGATGCGCCTCTCTCGCGGGGATTCCCTTCAAGGATGCGCCATTTGATCCCAGAAGCCGGAATGGCCGGGCCGAGACCCTGTTCGAAGGTCCCGACCCGGCCATCCAGCCGATCACACGATCACTCGATCAGCCGGTCAGAGCAGTCCGTCCCACATCTGCTCCAGCAGCACCGACCACCAGCTCTCCGGCGAGGACAGCGCAGCGCTGTCGAGCCCCGCCAGATTCGCCTGGAAATCGACGGTCCAGCGCCCCGCCTGCTCCGGCGTCAGATGCTGGCGCAACCGCCACATGTGACCCAGCATCGCCAGGGAGCGTACGAACTGCGGCAGGCTCGAATTCACGAACTGCGGCGGTACGGGAGCACCTCCCGGGCCACCTTCCACCGGCACCGCCACGATGTGTGCGGTGCCGTACTGCACGCACAGGGCCTTGCCGAAGTCGCTGCCGACGACGAGGTACGAGCCCGCGTCCGAGGCCGGCTGGACCTGCCGCTGCTGCGCCATCTCGGCGAGCGTCGGCACCGGCTGGCCCGGCACCGCCTGCGCCCAGAAGAACGGCCCGAAATCGACCGGCAGACCCGACCACATCAGCGTCTGCGCCACGATCTCCGGCACGCCCTGACGGGACACCGCCCGCTGGTCGAAGCGGAACACGCCCTGCGGACCGAACGCGGCCGTCAGCTCCTGCGCGATCGCCTCCAGCGGGATCGCCGGCTGCAGCGGGACCTGCGGCAGCGGCGCCCGTACCGGCTCCGGGCGCGCCGGACCGTCCGCCACCTGGTGCAGCTCGCCCTGGTGGGTGAGCAGGTGCCGCATGCCCTGCTGACGGCCCGCGTGGTCCTTGCCGTACGGGGCCACGCTCGTGATCCGCACCTGCGGCCAGGTCTCCCGGATCATCCGGGCGCAGTAACCGCCGGGCAGCTCACAGGACTCCAGCTCGGTGTGCAGCTCCAGCACCTGCTGCGGTGGCACGTTCATGGCGCGCAGCTCGTAGAGGATCTGCCACTCCGGGTGCGGGGTGCCGGGCGCCGAGCGGCGGATGAGCTGCTGCTCGGAGCCGTCGGGCGCGCGGTAGCGGAGCACGGCCTGGTAGCCGGGGCCGACGGTGGGCGCACCGGTCGGGACCGGGGGCTGCGCGCCGGGACCGGGACCACCGGGCACGCCGGGCGGCGGGCCGGGGGGCCCGGGCGGCTGCACCATGGCGGGGCCGGCCAGCATCGTCGCGGCATGGTCGAGCCCGCCACCGGGGGCGCCGGGCGCACCGGGGGCCGCGGGCGCACCGGGCGGACCCGGAGGCTGCGGTACGCCGGGACCCGCGAGCATCGTGGCGGCGTGATGAGCCCCGCCACCGGGAGCCCCGGGAGCCCCGGGAGGCGCGGGCGGCTGACCCGTGACGGCCGGACCGGCCAGCATCGTCGCGGCATGGTCGAGCCCACGGCCCAGCGACCCCGGAGCACCGGGTGGACCGGGCGGGCCGGGCGGCTGGGGCGCACCCGCACCCGGAGCACCGGGCGGACCGGGAGGCGCGGGCGGCTGACCCGTGACGGCCGGACCGGCCAGCATCGTCGCGGCATGGTCGAGCCCACGGCCCAGCGACCCCGGAGCACCGGGAGGGCCGGGAGGCGCCGGCGGCTGACCCGCGCCCGGAGCCCCGGGCGGACCGGGAGGCTGCGGGACACCGGGGCCGGCCAGCATCGTGGCGGCGTGGTGCGCCCCGCCGCCGGGAGCCGCAGGCGCACCGGGCGGACCCGGCGGCGTCGACGGCCGGGAGATCCGGGCCTTGCTGGTCGGCGCGTCCGCGATGTCGCTCGCCGCCGAGCCGCCCTGCGAGCCGCCTTGCGAGCCGCCCGCCGCATCGCCCGGCGAACCCAGCGCGGGCACGACAGCGGTCCTCGGCAGCTGGCTGCCGCCCGGCATCAGCGTGGTCTTCGCCTCCGGAGCCACCCCGGACGACGGCGCGTCCTCCAGGTCCGACCCGGACAGCGGCGGCGCGAACACGGTCGCGGGCAGCGGTACGGACGCGTCGTCCGTACCGGAGTTCACATCGGTGCCCGCCCAGGGCGTGGCACCGATCGGCACCACGGGCGCGGCCGGAGCCGGGGCAGGGGCCGTCGCCGGAACCCCGTCGTTGGCCGTGGGCTCGTACGGGATCTCGCCCCCGCGCCGCAGCGGCACGGCCTCGACGGGTGCCGGTGCCGCGGGAGCGGGCGCGGGCTCGGGCACGACGCCGGCGGGCCCGGCCGGAGCCGGCGCGGGCGCCGACCTCGGCGCGATCCCCGCCCGGTCCGCGGCCTCCTGCAGCCACTCCGGCGGGCTGAGCATGAACGACGTCTGTTCCGAGTCGATCCGCGGCTGCGGGACCGAAGCCTCCGAAACGGCCGCGGCCACGGCCCCGTACTCCTCCTCGTACCGGCGGATCACCTCACCCACCGGCAGTCCCGGCCACAGCGTCACCTCCCCGCTGTCCCGCGCGATGACCAGCCGCTGCCGCCCACCACCGGACACGGGACCGGCCGCGCGGTCCTCCGCCCACACCACGAACCCGAGCCCGAACTCCCGTACGCGCACCTCGCGGTGCTGGTACGCGGGCACGTCCCCGTTGATCCACTCCTCGGCGCGCTCCTGCGCCTGCGCAAACGTCACCATCGCGCGCTCACCCCTCCACCGGTGCCGAACCCGGCACCGGAACCGAACGTGCGAATCCGCCGTCCACCATCAGACCGGCCACCGTCTCCAGCTCCGGCGGGTTACCGGCCAGCCTCTCGAGGAAGGCGTCGAAATCGGCACCGCACGGCAGCAACAACCGCTCCACGCGCTCCTGGACCGACCAGCCGTCCCGGTCGCGGGCATCGTCGTACGGGGAGAACCACACCGAGCCGATGCCCTCACCCTTGACCTTCAGCGCGAGCAGCCCGCCCTGGGCGAAGGCCACGCACAGGTAGTCCTTCGTCAGGTGGTCCCGCAGGCACTTGTTGACGTACACGAGGTCGTTGACCGCCGCCTCCTCTCGCACCGTGAAGAACGGCTGGTCCACCAGCAGACCGAGGTCCACGTCCAGACCCGCGCCCACCGGCGCGCAGCCGCCCGCCGCCTTCAGGAACGAGCGGTACGCCTCGGGCAGCCGGTAGCCGAGGTCCTCCTCGACGCCCTGCACCTGCTCCTCGGCGACCGACACCACCGACTTGGGCAGCCCCATGTGCGCCGGGCGCACCTCCTGCAACGGCCGCGTCCCGCGCTTGTCGTGGTCCACCGGAGCCGTCGCCAGGCCCGCATGATGCCGCAGCAGGGCCTTCACCTCGACCGGGACCAGCTCCATGCGCCGCGAACCCGCCACGTGGTGCCAGGTCCAGCCGTGCGGGGTCGCCACCGGCCCGACCGTGTCCCACAGCTCGTGTCCGGCGGCCTTCATCGCCGCGTTCGCGGACACGTAGTCCGTGAGCCGCAGCTCGTCCACGCCGAAGCCCTCCGGCGGTTCGGCGATCTCCACCGCCGCACGCGCGTAGGCGGAGAAGTCCGGATGCCCATTGCCGTCCATCCGCACCCCGTGAGGATGCCGAGCGGCCCGGACCGGGTCCGGGAAATGCACGACCTGCCCCGAGTAAGCGGCGTTGGGTGGCGCGGCCTGCTGCCCGAGCCGACCTGTCGTCATGGCGGTAGCCCCCTGCTGGATCTGGCTGGTTCACCACAGCCTATGCGCTGGGGCAAGAGCCTTACCCGCGCCCGACCGGCGCACCCGCCCGAGGGCCAGGAACATCCGAATTGATACGAATATTCGACCCAGCTTCCGCATGACAGGTGACGTTTGACAGGCTGTCCCCGCGGCACGGGGGCGTGCGCGACAGCGGTCACCACCGCCGCCACGGGAGGGAAAGCGCGACCATGCACCACACGGCAACACGTACAGAATCCGGCGACACCGCACCGGGCGCACCGGGCGCGCCCGGCTCCACAGGACCGGCCGGCGAAGCCGCCGGCCCCGCCGGCGACCCCCGCCTGCGCTGGAGCAGCACCGACGGCCGCCCCGCCGTGCCCGTCCTGCGCTTCCGCCGGGACGGCATCCTCCCCACCGTCGCCGCCGCCCTCTCCGTACGCGGCGAAACCCTCACCGGCACCGCAGGCAAGGCCGATCAGCCGCCCGTGCTCCACCCGCTCGTCCAGGACTTCCTCGACACCCTCACCAGCGGCCAGCGCGAACGGTTCACCGGCCGGTGCCCCGAGGCGATCCTGCTCTCCCGCCACCTCACCGCCGTCGAGGGCGCCCGCTCCCGGCGCGCCTCCCGCAAACCCCTCTCCCCGACCGAGGCCCGCCGCTCCCTCAAACACGCGAAGATCACCGCCCGCCGCATCCGCGAGGACGGCGACCCCCTCCACGGCAGCTACGCAGCCCCCTGCCGCTCCTGCGAAGCACTCCTCGCCCACTTCGGCGTACGCTCCGTCGACCTCACCCCATCCGAGTAGCCATGACCAGCGCCTCCGCCTCCTACGACCGCTCCTCGGCCACCCGGTTCCCGGTCGCCGTGGACTCCGCCCTGCGCACCTCCGGCTGGGAACCCGGCCGGTGGGACATCAAGCAGGCCGAGTACTGGGCCGACGCCCTGCGGGACCACACCACGCCCGCCGGACACCGGCACACCGTCTTCCCCGCCGCCGTCGAGGCCTGGGCGGAGTTCGGCGGTCTGACGGTCGCCGCGCACGGCCCCGGCCGCCAGATCGCCCCGACGCCCGTCCGGATCGACCCGCTCACCGGGCTCCACCTCGCGCGCACCTTCGCCGACCTCGGCCGGGCCCTCTCCACCCAGCTCTGCCCGCTGGGCGTCGAGGCCGACGGCGCCTCCCACCTCGCGCTCGACCGCGAGGGCCGCGTCTACGGCATCGACCACACCGGCGACTGGTACCTCGGCTCCCACCTCGACGAGGCCCTCACCCTCCTCCTGACGGGCCTCCAGCCGACCCGCCTGACCACCTAGCTCCTGCCGGGGCTCTGCGGTTCGGCTCCGGCCGGTCGGCTCCCGCCGGGGTTGCCGGCTCCGGCCGGTCGGCTCCCGCCGGGGCTCTGCGGTTCGGCTCCGGCGGGTCGGTGGTGCCGGGGTTCTGGCCCGGGCCGTGCGCCTCAAGCGCCGGCGGGGCTGGGTGGTGTGGGGCGGTGCCCCGCCGGA
>NZ_JBIAVW010000027.1:0-111874 GCF_042894785.1 Streptomyces sp. NPDC001502 | reverse complement strand
CTACGACCTCACCCTCCTGAACAAGGTGCTCAAGGCCGCCGGCAAGCCCGAGGTCTCCGACGCCGGCCTCGGCGCCAAGTAACCCCGCAATCCAGGATCGAGGTCGCGGATCTGCAACGAGCCGTCCGCGGAGTCGGTCCAGACCCACGGCGACGGTGTCAGGCTGCCGCTTCGGGGCTTGCCGCATCGAGGACCGGCCGCGGGAGGCCCTGCTGACGCAGGGCCGGACCGCGCGTCGCGGTCCGGCCCTGCCCCGTGCGGTGCCGCCTTGCGGCGGCGGTGCGTCAGCTCTGTGCGGTGTCGTCGCCCGCCTGCCCGGCACCCTCGGCGGCGCCCGCCTTCTCGCGCATCTTGCGCACCAGCTCCGCCTTCTGGTCGGCCGCGCCCCGGCGGTCGAGATTGCGGTGCGGACCGTTGTTCTGCCGTTCGGCGCGGGACAGCCTCTTGCGCTGGCCGCCGCCCTGGCCCACGGGGTTGTTGATGTTCTTGCTCACGGTCACGGGTTCTCCCGGTAATGATGTGAAGTGATCTACGGATTCATCGGTGGGGGACGGGCAGTGACGTCGAAGGACGTCAGCAGGGGCCCATCACGCCCTCACTCGTAAATCGGCCTCTGGAAGAACATGACAAAGACGGTACCCGGTTCCGTCGGCCCCTCGCACCAACCCTTTCGCCGCCCCGGCATCGGCCGGGCCCTCAGCACGAGGTCCGTGCGTGCATACGGGCACTGATCAGCACGGGACGGGAGACCGGGTCGTTGCCCTGTACGTCTGCCAGGATCCACACGTGGGTGCCCTCCGCACCGGCAGGGCCTGCGGCCAGGTCGACCACCCGGTTGGCAACGAACTTCGCCAGTTGCTCGGCCCCGTCCTGGGTGGTGAGGTCGTGGCGGAAGAGGAAGCCGTCCATCGAACCGCGGTTTCCGGCAACCAGCACGGTGGTCGTATCCAGCCGAGTGGCGGCACGGCCGTCTTGTACCTCCGCCTTGATCCAGTCCGCTTCGGAAGTGACCGGGTCCTTGACGAGGTCGAGCAGGGTGCTGTGCCCCGTACCGGAGAGGAAGAACCGGCCAGGCGACAGGGGCACCGCATGGGAGCCGGCCGGGAACGGAACCTCGAAGCGCTCCTCGTCACCGACCTGCTCTCCCACTCGGACCAGAGTGATCGATCCGGAGTCCGCGGCCCCGAGCTGGTTGTACACCCACAGCGTTCCGTCGGCGGCGGCTTCCAGGCTGGCGTAGCCTCCGAAGCCCCCTGCGAGGACGGACAAGTCCTTCTCTTGCGGGTCCCAACGCACCAGCGCGTTTCCGCACAGGACGCTGAGCGTGCCGTCGGCGCCGCGGACGGCACGACCTGTGGTGCCCGGCAGAGGCAGGGCCCAGCGGGTGGCACAGGTGGCAGGGTCGAAGCCGACGACACCGTACGGCGTGGTGACGAGCAGTTCCCCGGCGTCGGCGCAGAGCGAGAGCGCGAGCGCGGGGCAATCCGGCGCCCATGTGCCGATGAACGCCTCGGAAGCCGTGACGCCCGATGCGGTGTCCACGATCACCTTCCAGGGCGGCGGCGTGTCACTCGTGGGCCGCAGTACGGGAGCCGGACCGATTTCCGTCGCCTCGGGGATGAGCACGTCCGTGAGAGGCACGAGGTGACGGCCGCGGGCCGCCTGCGCCGTGTGGATTCGCTGAAGCAGGTCCTGCGGGCTCAGAAGTCCCGCGAGCACGGCCTCGAAGTGTTCCCGTCGGAGCCCGACGACCCCACGGCGCTCGAAGGCCTCAAGCCCGTGCTTCGTGTAGCCGGACATCGACAAGAGGATGCCTCGGGTACCGGCGGGACGATCGTCAAGACGGCGGGACAGTTTCTCTAGTGGATCGGCGTTGATCCGATTCCGTTCCCACTTCGCCTCAAGGATGTAGTCGGCTCCACCCTCCGTGAAGACGACATCGATCTCGTCCCGCCCCCGCAAACCGCGGACGTTCGCCTTGGCATCGAGTCCGAAGGCGCGAAGCACCTCCGCGATCAGATCGTTGAACTGCTGCCCCCGCCGCTGGGCCGCAGCGCGAGGCAGGTCGCGGAGCGCCCGGTAGGTCCGCTGGAGTTCACGCAGCCGGATGGTGGTCGCGGGATTCAGGATCACTCGGTCATCCTGTCGTACGGACGGAAGCCGCTGCCGCCACTTCGCCATAGCAGAGCCGAAGTTCCATCCTGCCGCCGTCCAGCGGGTTCATCCCTGACGGGGACGGCCGGTGTGGGAGATGATGGCGCCGGGTAGGGCGGGATCATGCCCGACATCCCCCTGGCCGAAGAGGCACTGCGAAGGGTGCTGACCGTCGTCGACCGGACGGCGGAGCTGGCGACAGCGCTGGCCACCACCCTTCGGATGCGCCCGGATCACGCCGCAGCCCGCACGGCGGCGATACCGCTCGGAGTCGATGTACTGGCCTTCGGACATACGGAGTTCGAAGCGGTGGCCCGTCATCTGGAACTGCTGGACCAGCTGATCACGGCCGTCCCGCCGGACGCCGACGGGATGCGGTGGCGCTACCTGGACGACGCCGTTCTGTTCCGTTGCGAGGCGGAAGCGAGTACGCCGTTCGACGAGTTCACCGCGCGCGTCGACATCAGCCGGGTGATCGGTCTGACCAGCGGCTACCTCGCAGGTTGCACGGAGGTCCTGGCGCGCGACGAGACCGGAAGGCCGATCCGGCAGGTCGAGCGCAGCATCAGCCGGGCCCAGCCCTCCTACCTCGCGCTGGCCGGCGCCGATGTACTCGACGTCTGCAAGCTGGAGACCATCGACTACGGCCCGGACGAACAGGTGCTGCGCTGGCGGCAGGTCCACAGTGCGAACGGCTCCGCGGTTCAGGACGACGGCTCGGTGTTCTTCGCCCGGACCCCGGGCGGCGGCACCCGAGTGACCATCTGCGCCCATCAGCAATTCGCCCTCCCCCCGTTGTGGCGGGCGATCACCCCCGTACTGTGGCCCGCCGTCCGGCGCGCTCTGGTGGAGGACGCCTACCGCACGTCCTTCCACATCACCCTGCGCACCATCTCCGCACGCGGGCAGGGCGGCGCCGAACCGGTCGACGAGACGGCCGGTGCCACCTCCTCGCGCTGGGACACCGTCTCCCGCGTGGCCGAGCCGTTGACCCTGCCGGCCGGGGCGGCCCCGTGGAAGCCGACGCGGCCCGAGTGCACCGACAGCTCCGGATTCCGCCACTTCAGGCCCGAGAGGCAGCCTCTTTGACGCCGCCCGCAGGCTCGCCGCACAAGTACCCGTACGCCTTCCACATCGCCCTCGACGGCAACGGCCTCAACGGACTCGAAGGCCGGGCCGGCATCTGCGTCTTCCGCTACGACCCGGTCACCGGCAGGTACGCGTACAAGATCGACTACTACGACGGCATCGCCGGCGGCCATGCCGTCAGCGTCAGCCCGGACCGCGCCCTCGGATTCCTCGGCAACACCGGCCAGCACCTGCTCTTCTACGACACCGCGACCCTCGACGAGACCGACCGGCTGTCCACCCTGCGGATCGAACCCACCGACTCGTCCGTCAAGGGCACCACGCACATCGCCTGGCTGGGTGACCGGGAGATCGTCGGCGCGATCGGCGAGCACCTGTGGCGGTTCGACATCGACAGGCTCGATGCTCCCGAACGCCTGGGCCCGCACAGCCTGAAACTGCCCCACGCCATGAAGACCACGGCGTCGGGCCGTTACCTCGTCTACGGCGGCATGGACCACCCCGGGCGCGGCGAGGCCCGTGAGGTCGGCATCTTCGACCTGCACACCGGTACGGTCCGCCGCATCGACCTACCCGCCACCTGCTGGCACGTGGCCGTCCACCCCCGAGAGGACCGGTTCTACGCCCTCTCCTTCCGCGTCCTGCCCCAGGAAGGGCACGACTGGCACGAATGGGCCATGGCCTACCTCAAGGAGTACGTCTTCGAGATCGACGCCGAGCAGGGGCGGGTCCTGCGCCACTGGACGGCCCCGCGGGAGACCCCGGCGCACATCAACTCGGACGTCTGCGTCTCCGATCGTGAGCTGATCTACTGCAACGGCGGCAGCGGCACCATCGTCATGATCGACCTGGTCGACTTCGCCACCCATCGGATCATCGATGAGCGTCCCGGCCTGCCCGAACAGCTGCTCGCCGGACGGCAGTCACTCCACCAGGTGACGGACGCCTTCACGCGCGGCTCGCCGGCCGCGAGCAGCAGGCACTTCCTCGCCGCTCTGCGGGTCTCGCGCGGAACCCTGCTCGATTCGGTCTACGCCTGTCAGCTCTCCGCCGACCAGACCCTGCTGTTCACCGCCAACCGGGGGCTCAACACCATCACCATCTACGACTATCCCGCCAACACGGTCCGCCAGCGGGTGCGCATGCCACAACTGCGGCAGTACGTCGACGGGCTCCCCTGGTGGCACGACCCTCGGCTCGGCTTCCACCACAGCACACTGATCTCCCCGCCGTGAGCTTCCGGGCGCCTTCCGTGGCCGGCGACGGCCCCCGGATCCAGAAGGCCGGATCTCACAGCACGAGCTCCTCGGCCGTGGCGCCCCGCGCCCGGCCGACCCGATGACCGGATCTGAGACGACCCCGACATTGCGGACGCCAGGGCAGGGGGCGAGGATCGGTACATGCCCGCACCCCACCGCGTCGTCATCCCGGAAGCGGCATGACGGTCACCCTGCTCACCATCGCGATCGTCGTGGCCGCCTTGGTGATCAGGACCGCGGTCGCGGAGCTCCGTGTGCCCGGGAGCGGACGAAGGCAGTGGGTCTTCCTGACCGACCGACGCGCATGGGCGATCGGAACCGCCACAGCCGCGGTGCTCGGCATCTTCGGGTGGGCCACAGCGGGCCCCACCGCTGCGGTCTGGGCAGTCGTCGCAGGTCTCCTCGTCGCCTCGCTCACCCGTGCCGGAGACGGGGAAGACTGAACGGCGGGCTCCCGACGTGTGCGCGCAGCACATCGTCGCCCCGTGGGCGGATGAACGTCCCTCCGGCCGCTCAGTCGCTCCAGCTCGCCCGTCGCAGGGTCTCGGCGATCTCCGACGGGTCGGGGGCGGCGTCCGCGGGGTCGTCGGGCCACTGCCGGACGACGGCCTCGGCCCACTCGGCCCAGGTGGCGACGAGTCGGTAGTAGTCGGTGAGGAAGCGGCCGACGAGTAGGGTCTGGGCGGCCCGCTCCTGGAACGGGGCCCGGCCGGCGAGATGGGCGTGTGCCACCGCCACATTGCCCTGGTTTCGCTCTTCGGCCCAGGCCCGGGCAGCCTGGAGGGTGGCCAGGGTGTCGGCGCTGGTTCCGGAATCGGCGAAGAACACCTTCAGCAGCTGTTCGGACTCCAGTACCGGCCCGGCACTCGGTCGGGGCAGCCAGTCGGCCAGCGCCCGCCGCCCTTCGGCGGTGATGGTGTAGACGGTGCGCGGCCGCCGCCCGACCGCCTCCTTCGTCGCCTCGGCCAGGCCGTGGCGGACCAGCTTCTTCGGCTCCTCGTAGAGCTTGCTCTGGGCTCGGGGCCAGATGCGGCCCAGGCTGCGGTCCATCTGCTGTGCGAGCTCGTAGGTACTCCAAGGGCGGACCGAGAGCAGGCCGAGGATCGCGTAGGAGGTGGTGGTGAGCGCCGGGTCCATTGACATCGCCACCCTCGGGGTGTAATCCGGTAAATAGTCCCTTTGGGACTATTTTGGAAGTATAGGTGGTGGTCGCCATGGTCAGCACTCTTCAGGTCGCTCCCTCCAACGCCGAGCAGGCGCGTGCCTGGGACGGACAGGAAGGCGCGTACTGGGCGGAGCACGCCGACCGGTTCGACCGCGCGCTGGGCCCCTATCGCACGCGCCTCCTCGCCGCGGCCGGCGTATCCGCCGCCGACCATGTGATGGACATCGGCTGCGGCACCGGCGAGACCACCCGCGACGTCGCGGGGCAGGCGAGCAGCGGCCTTGCGCTGGGCGTGGACCTGTCGGCCGCGATGCTGCGGGTCGCCCGGCGGCGAGCGGCGGACGAGGGGCTGCACAACGCCGACTTCGTGCAGGCGGACGCCCAGGTCCATGCCTTCTCCCCCGCATCGTTCGACGTGGCCGTCAGCCGCACCGGGACGATGTTCTTCGCCGACCCGGTCGCCGCGTTCCGCAACATCGGCGGGGCGCTGCGCGCGGGCGGACGCCTCGTGCAGCTGGTCTGGCAACCGCCGACGGGCAACGAGTGGCTCCTCTCCTTCGCCCGGGCCCTGGCCGCCGGACGACCGTTGCCCACGCCCCCGCCCGACGCTCCCGGGCCGTTCTCGATGGCCGACCCCACGCGCGTACGGACCGTTCTCAGCTCCGCGGGCTTCACGGAGATCCTGCTGGAGCCGCACAGCGAGGCGATGTGGTTCGGTGAGGACGCGGCCGACGCGGAGCGGTTCGTACTCGGCCTGCACGGCTGGATGCTCGACGGCCTCGATGCCGAAGGCCGGCGTCGTGCTGTCGACGACTTGCGAACCACCCTCGCCGCCCACGAGACCGACGACGGCGTCCTCTACGCCTCGGCAACCTGGATCATCCGGGCGACCCGCCCCTGACGAACCCGTCGATCATCCGGCGGCACGAGAGGGGCAGCACCCGGCGCGGCAGGCATCCGGTGGGCGCGCCACTGCATCCGTCTTCATGACCCGGCCGGCACGCGGATCGGCGGCGGAGAACTACCAGGCCGCCGGCAAGAGGAGCGTCGGGACGTGGGGTGACCGGCCTGTATCCCGGAGCGCGGACGGACGGCGTCACACGTACAGGGTCAGGACCCCCACCAGTCCGGCAGCGGCAGCGACCGCCAAGCCCAGCTGCGTCAGCGAGATGCCGGAGCCCGTCCGCACGTCCGGAACGTCGGGAGCCGTCGGCGGGCTCTCGGCCGGCGGGATCTCGTGATGCGTGGGAACGCCCCGGTGCCAGAACAGGCAGATCCGCTTCCAGCGTTCCCGCTCCGCGTCCGGACCGGGGCGCCGCTCCTCGCCGAGCGCCTCCAGGAGATCGCCGCGGTGCAGATCGAAGGCCACCCGAACATGCTGCCCGTACACCAGCGCGGCGTTCAGAGCGCCTCGGTAGGACGCCCAGGCCAGCAGGACGCCGCCCCACAGGCAGCACAGCAGCAGGGCGGGCGGGCCGCCCCGGGCCGCCACACAGCCGGCCCCGAGTGCGGCGAAGGCACAGGAGAGGACGGCCCGTACCAGGAGCGCGGACAGCTCCGCCCGCGCCGTCGCCAGTGCTCCGAGCAACCCGCCCGGGAGCAGTGGGAACAGACGGGGCCAGACGAGTACGGCATCGATGCCGTAGCGCAGCTGCGGGTACAGCTCGGCGGCCTTGAGGATGTTCCCCAGGCGGGTCGGCCTCACCTCGTGCGGTCGTGATCTCGGCGGGTAGAGGTGCTGCGCCGATCCGTCGGCGCACCTCAGCAGCCGCAGCCGGTGACAGCGGCGTCCGAACCGGCCGAGCGACTGGTCCGCGATCCGGCCCCAGTACCCTTCCGCGCACCGCAGCAGGGCGGACTGGGCCGAGTCCAAGAGCGTGGAGACGAGCAGGACGGCGGTCAGGAAACCTCCCACCAGCAGTGCCTTGACCTCGACGGGTTGGGATTTCCAGGTACGCAGAACGGCGCCGGGCGGCTGCTCTGCGGCGACCAGCGCGACGATACCCAGCAGGGAGCAGAAGACCAGGCTGGGCAGCAGCACGACGCGGACGAATCGACGGCCCGCGAACTGGGCTGCCTCGCCCAGCGTCGTCGTGAACATCGCTCACTGCGCCCTGATGGCCAGCGGATGCGGCGCGGCCTCCGGCACCGGGCCGGGACAGACCGGTGGGAAGTCGGGGTCGTACGCGGTCAGGGTGGTGAGGCGGCCGCAGTGGCAGACGACCCGTGCGACGGGGGTGGCGTAGGTGCCGGCGAGAACGGCGTCCGACGGCGACGGGGTGTCGCTGCGCAGCGTGCCGCGAGCCGAGAGGGTGACCAGGTACGAGGAGACGGTGTGCCGTTCGAGCACGCCCAGGGTGCGACCGCGGTCCTGGACCAGCGCACCGTACGGGTTGAGGGCCAGCAGGTCGAGCGCACCGCCGGTGCACAACGCCGACACGGTCATCGGTGCGGGCAGGAGCACGGCGGGCGGAAGGCCGGCGTCCGCGTCGTCGAGCCTGCCCAGTGCGGTGGGCCGGCCCTCCTCGTCCACCGTCATGACGTAGCCGCTGCCCGCCACCGCTTCGGACAACGGGGTGACGGGAGCCAGGGTCAGTTCGCCGAGTGTCATCGCCAATCTCCTACCAGGGTGAACGGGGCCCAGAAGAACGGGGAAGCGAAGGCGGGCAGCGAGTAGTCGGAACTCAGACGGCCGTGCTGGAACCGGACCTGCCGCTTCAAGTCGGTCAGGGCACGGTGTTCCCCGGTGCCGTGGCCGGTGTCCGGCAGCAGTCTCGCGATCTCCGTCAAGGCCCCTGCCGTGTCACCGGCCCGCAGACGCAGTTGGGCGAGGTCGTGCCCCAGCCGCACAGCGACCGGCTGGTTCTCCGGCAGGTTCCGGAGCCGCTCGCACTGCGCGACGGCGTCGCGGAAGCTCATTCTGCGCACACCGCTCCGTGCCGCGGACAGGGCCGCCCCGACGGGGCGGCCCTGTCCGAGCTCCCGGTAGAAGCCGGCCATCAGCAATGCGGTGGAGACGTCGTTGACCGCCCACTGGCTGGCGATCACCGCCCTGGCCCCGGCGTGCAGCAGTGCCCTGGTGAGGCCGATCAGCTCGTTGCCCCTGCGGTATTGCTGGCCCCCGGTCTCGCATCCACTCACGACGACCAGGGAGCTGTCGAGCCGTACGGGGAGGAAGTCCTCGACGGTCAGCCGCCCGTCGGCCAGCCGGACCGCCGAACCGGAGGGCTGTGCCCGGTCGAAGCCGTAGTGGCAGGCGAGGTGGAGTACGTCGTACCGCTGCGCGCCGAGTCTCTCCAGGAGCCGGCGGCGTGTCGCGGAACGGCCGGTGTGCACCTCGGCCTGGGGCAGGAGGGCTTCGACGAGATGGGCTTCGGCCCGAGCGTGCGGCAGGTCGCCGTCCGGGTCGGCCATGATCAGCGCCCGCCGGACGCCCGATTCCCGGTCCCGGTCCCGGCCGAGCCGATGCCGCAGCAGTGAGGCACTGGGGGTGACACAGAGCGGATTGCGCTCGCCGAGCGGGACTCCGTCCACCTCCACCGCGTGCAGCGGCAGACCGTGCAGGGGCCCGTCCGGCACCAGCCACAGGGTCTCTCCAGGTGCGCAGTGCTCGGCCACCGCCCGCAGCAGGGGCTGCAGCGGAGCCCCCCAACGGGCCGGACCGTCCGGTGCGGGCAGAGGGAGCAGGTCCGGGTCCTCGTCCAGCGGCACTGCGAAGACGGCCGGTGCCGGCCGGTCGGCGCGCACCACCAGCGCCAGCATCCGCGAGCCGCGGCGGACGAGTTCACAGAGCACTACGCCCGGCGGCAGCACCGCGCGCAGTTCCCGGAAGGTGGCCGGTGCACCACGCCGGTGTCTGACGTAGGCCGCGCCGAGCGGCCCGGACGCCTCCAGTTCCACCCAGACCGCTTCGCGGGCCGCGCGGTAGCGTCGCTGATGGGCGGGGTGGATGTCCATGTGCGCGGAGGCGGGCCGGCCGGGACGCGGGAGGACTCCGTCTCGGACTCGTCCTTGCTCCATCCCGCGTTCCCGGTCGTGCAACCTTGCGAGTTGCTGCGGGAGTTCAGGTGAGACGGCGGAGCCGAACACCTCCAGCAGCAGTCGGGACCGGCTGCGTTCGGCCAGCTCGACGGCGTCGGCCGGGGTGAGGTGGGAAGCCCGCCCGTCGACGATGAGCTCGATCAGCTGCGCGCAGGAGGGGGTGAGGTCCAGGTCGATCCGGGTGTCGCCGTCACTGACGCGTTCCCGCAGCCGCTCGACGATGTCCACGATGGCCAGGAGCTCGGCGGTGAGGTCCGCCCAGCGGCGCTCCGTCTCGGCGAGCCGCGCCAGCAGCCGACGGGCCTCCGCCTCCTGCGGCAGGTCGCCGACGGAGCGGGCGACGGTGGCCACGTCTTCGGCGATGCCCCGCGCGGCGGGGGATCCGCTCTCCTCGCCCTCCCGCGCGCGCTGCAGCGCCTGACGCAGGTCATGGGCGGCGGGCATCTCGTAACGATCAAGGAACGTGCTGTACATGCTGCGCGCCCGGGCCTGGGCGGGAAGACTCGGACCGAGCGTGTCGGCGATGCCGGCGAAGCGCTGCTCGACCAACCGCACGAACGCGATCTCCTGATGAAAGTGGCTGCCGAACGGCAGCCAGGTCGGCAGCTCGTCGAACAGTCCTTTGGCGGACCGCAGTGCGAGCGGCATCATGCGGGCGGCGGCCGGGCCCGCGGCCCTGTCGCCTGCCGCCGCCTTCAGCACCAGGGCCAGACAGGCCACCGCCCTGGGCAGATCCGGCTGGTTGGCGACCTGTTCCAGCTCGCTTCGGGCTTCCTCCGGGCGTTGCAGGTCGAAGAGCAGCACGTCGGCGGCAAGACAACGGGCGGATGCCGCATTGCCGTCGAGGCCGGCGGCGGCATACAGCTCGGCGGCGTGCAGGCGGTTGCGGAGTGCGTAGTCGAACTCCCCTGCGGCGCGGCTCGCTTCCGCCCGGGCCATCGCGGTCATCGCCGTGACGATCCGCGCGGTGGACCACAGTTCCCGGTGACGGGTGGAATCCAGTCCGATGTGCTGGTGGCACAGCCAGCGCAGCGACTCGGCGGCGGCCTCGGCGGCGCTGATCCACGGCTCCCCCTCCGAGGCGGGCACGGCACTCACGGGCCGCCAGACCATCGGCACCACGGCGTATGCCGCGCGGGAGGACAGCAGTTCACGGTGGCGCAGCCACAGTTCCCACAGCGCAAGGTCGGGCTGGTGCGGTGGCCGTGTCGTCGTTTCCCACCACCGCTCGTGCATGATCGCGTAGAGGCCGAGGGGAAACCGGTCGCGGGCGATCCGCGTCGTGATGAGTGCGACCGCCGCATCCGCGCGCAGGGCCCAGTCGCCGGTCCGCAACGCGATGAAGGCGAAGCCGATCTCCAGGACGGTCATGACCGTTGCCGCGGGCAGGAGCGCGCCGGCATCCGGCTGAACCACGGCGATCAGCGTCGGAATCCAGCCGTAGCAGAACCAGGTCCGGGGGCGGCCGAAGCACCGTACCCAGAGTGACGACACTCCCCCTACCTGCGGCCACGTGCGGAACTCGCGCAGGCAGCCGAGGAGGGTGACCGCGGCGGCCGCCGCCGCCCACAGAACCACCTCCCCCACGGAGGGATCCGCTCCGCCCGGCGGTAGCAGCGTCGCCAGTCCTGTCCCCGCCAACAGCAACACGGCCTCGGTGCGGCACTGTTGGCGCCTCGTAGCCCGGCTGATCGCACGCATGCGCCGTTCACCGGTCACCGCGCGCACCAGGATGAGCACGGCGAGGAGCAACCGCAGGGCGTCGGGGGCCGACTCCAGGCCCGACCCACCCCACTGCCGGACCACGATCAGCAGCGGTACGGCGGCCGCGGCCAGCCGGGCCGCGCGCCACCCGCGATCGTGCAGTGCGGTGGGTCGGGCCTGGATGTCCTCGTAGCGCCATGGCCGGTCCCGGCTGCGCAGCCGCATGGTACGAATCCTTCGCATGGAAGTGGATCGACAACCAGGTTGGTGCTGTGACCGGGAAGGTTTGCCGGGTTGCGGCGTCCGGTGCACGGGGTCTCCCCAGGCCCGCAGGGCCTGGGGGAAACATCGCAAGGCGGAGGGCCGCGGCTCCTACGGGACGTACTTGCGCGGTCCGGCAACCTGGGGGTCCCCCGGACGGAGTCTGGGGGATGAGGTGCCGTACCGGGCGTCGCAACCCGGTGAGCCCTGCCGGTCACAGCACTACTAGGGCCCGCCTATGCGGAAACCCGGCCCCACGAACCCTGTCACCCGATCGTGGAAACCGCGGCCTCCGGTCGATGGCCGAGCGCCCCGCGCGTCCGTGTCCCCACCGACGGGAACGGATGCGCCGGTCGAAGGAGGCGGCGTCCAACGGCGGGGCGGTGAGGCCCGCTTCGCGCACCCCCTTCCAGGCCGTGTCGGAGCGGATGCGGGGCAGCCGGTGGGCGGGACGGTCCGGGACCGCGAGGCGTCGGTGATCAACACACTGCTGGACCGGATGGTCGGGCAGGGGATGCGGCGGGCGTCGCCGCGGCGGGCGGCCGGCTCATGGTGCCGTTGCTGCCACCGCTTGAGACGACGGCCACGGCAGAGCCCCCGGACGGAACAGCCGACGCCTTGGTGTGGATTGCCGGCCCAGCACTTGCGGTCGGCTTCGCGAGGGCACTTCTCAGCCATCGCGCTCGAATTTGTCAGGCAGACATCTCTTGAGCATAGATGCTGTATGCCAGAGCCAAGGCTTGAATGCCGTTGGTCAGGGCAAGCGGCTCCACATACTCACGGAAGGCCCCGTATCGGAGGAAGTACGACTCTCCTAGCTGCCCGACTCCTACCACTCCGATTTC
This sequence comes from Streptomyces sp. NPDC001502, assembly GCF_042894785.1. Classification (NCBI taxonomy): domain Bacteria; kingdom Bacillati; phylum Actinomycetota; class Actinomycetes; order Kitasatosporales; family Streptomycetaceae; genus Streptomyces; species Streptomyces sp. NPDC001502. The sequence goes on along the minus strand of NZ_JBIAVW010000027.1, from coordinate 99,356 downwards.
ACTGGTTGCAGCAAGAGCCGCCGAGAGGCCCTTGCCCGACACGTCGATCTTGGCTAGCAGCAGGACCATGGTGGGGTTGACATTCGTCGCCAGCAGGATTCCTACGGGACCCAATTCCGGTCGTCCGTTTACACGCGCATCGAACTGGTAGAGGCCCTCGCCGTGGTCCTGAAAGTTCGAGACGTCGGTGTCGAGGTGTATATACCTCTTCATGGTTGTTTCGTCGAGCATACGTTTCCTGTCGTTTAAACGTGGTTGACTTTCAGAGAATTAAGAGCACGCCGCAGTTCGGGTAGATTCCGGGCCTTGTCGTCCAACTTCTTGTAGATTTCATTATTCGAGTTGAGGGTGCCCCGGTCGCTCTTCTCCTTAAGGTATTGGAAGTCTTTGGCGTAGTCGGCGGGCAGTGCCATGCGAGGATCCTTTCCGATCCGGTAATGCGGATGTAGTCGCAGGCTACAGAGATGCCAGCTTGAATCGCAACTCATGGATCTCGGGATAGATCTCCTTATTCACGCGATTGAGCGCGGCCAGGGAGAGCGCCGACCGTTGGGATCGTCGAACCAGTTCGATTCGCTCCTGCTCTTGCTCCTGGCGACTCTTTCCCTTTATGCCTCCAAATAGACCCTTCTTGGGTTCTGGAATGGGAAGCAATCGCGCGACGGCGGCGGAAATTCTTTGTTCGTCGTCGTGTTCGCCACGCTCTGCGGCATCTGCAAATTCTCTCAGCGCGGCGGCCTCGGCAGTCAGTTCAGCAAGCCTTGCACGCATTTCATCTGGACTCATGAACGATGCCCTCCGGACTGTCGGCGTAGCGCTCCTGCCCAGTCAGCAGGCCCCACAACAGGATCGATTTTATGTGTCGTCAGCGGCAGAGTTTGAAAGTATCAGGCGTCACGGCATATTTCTCCGACTTCGGGCACATCGGATTAAACTCTGACGGACCCAGATAGCCGATCAAGAGATCGTCCCCGTCACACCCAGGGGCACGGCCGGCCGACACTGAGTCTTTCCCAACCTGACGGCCGGGTTGGGTACTGAAATGACATGCGTGAGGTCGGTAGGGTCGTTTGTCGCCACTGTCGGCGCCGGCGTTCCACCGACCGCTGGCCCGCCCTCAGGGCGGCGATGTCCCGCGTTCTTCCCCCCGCCCCCGAAGCGCACCACGGCCTGAAGCCTGACCCGCTCCCGCGCGGCCCTCCCGGCGTCGGTCAAGCCGCCGCCCTGCGCGTACCTCATACCCCAGGGGTACCGGAACCACCCGGTGCCTGTCAGGCGAACGGCCCCGACATCACCCAATCAAGTTCAGTGGGGCCGGCTCCCGCCGCCAGTACACGGCCGCCGTCCACCCCTGACCGGTCCCGCTCACCGGCATCGAGCGCGCCGCCGCGATCCTTGCCGTACCTCCTGGCGGGTGAGGCCGCTCCCGGCCAGGGCCGCGACCCGCGACTCGGCGGGGGTCAGGGCGAGTTCGGGCGGGGTGCCGGCCGGCCCGGGTGTGCCCGGCAGGTCCCGCTGGGCCTTCCAGGGCACCGCAGGCGAGGGCGAGCGCCGCCGGTTCGCGCAGCAGCTCCCGCACGGCGCCCTCGCGCACCACACGGGCCACCGCGCGCGGCGCCCGCGCGACGGATCGGCACAGGCCGCCGTCGCGCGCATACTCGGCCAGCCTCAGCTCGAACTGACCGGCCTGCACTGCCACATCGGCTCCCGGATCACCGAGGTGGAGCCCTGCCTCGTCGCCCCGCGACGGCGGGATGAGCGACAATCCGCGGCCCGCCCTGTAAGGCTGGTTCGGCCGGCACTCCGCTGCCGGTGCCTGCACGGTCACGGTCGTCGGCCGGCACCGCGAGGCCGGGGACGTTCTCGCGGCCGGTGGGGAACTGCCGGGCGACATCCACGCCGGTGACCTGCTCGCCGTACCGGTGGCGGGCGCGTATCAGCTGTCCACGGCCTCCGGTTACAACATGGTGGGGCGTCCCCCGGTGGTCGCCGTCCACGAGGGCACGTCGCGGGTACTGGTCCGGCGCGAGACGCTGGAGGACTTCCGCAGCCGGGACATCGGCGGCCAAGGGCTGTCACGGCCAGTAGACGAGCTCGATCACGATCGCAGCGATCACTCCCCAGACGCCGATGCCGAGGAGCCACAGGGCGTCGAGGACGGCGCCTGTGGCGATGAGGGTCAGGCCGGCCGCCGCGAGGGCGAGTACGGTCCGGCGGATGGCGCGGTCGGGGCACGAGCGAGTGGTCACATCAGTGAGAATCCCGCCCGGCTCTCGTCGTGGCGAGGGCCGGGCGGGATTCCTGGCGGCGTTTTGACGCGGGTGGCTCAGCCGGCGTGGACGTGGGGGCGGCGGGTCCGGTCCGGTTCGGCTTCCCGGATGACCTCCCGGGTGACGGGGGCGACCTCGCCCTGGCCGAAGAGGAAGAAGCGGAGGAAGTTGGCCATCGGGTTGCCCTCGGTCCACTCGAAGTAGATGTGCGGGCGCTGGCCGGTCTCGTCGCGTACGTGGAGGAGGAGCGCCGCGAGGGCGTTGGGGATGCTGGAGCTCTCCAGGGTCAGGACGCGGTAGCGGTCGTGCAGCACTTCGCCGCGTACACGCATGCCGGATTCGAACTCGGACGCGTCCAGGACGGTGACCTCGACGAACATCACGTCGTCCCCGGCCGGGATGTCGTTGTCCGCGCGGATCTGTTCCTTCTTCTGCCGGTACTCCTCGCGGTCCCGGTTGTCGGGCTCGTTCGCGATGAAACGGATCGTGCGGTTGGCCGTGTCGCGGATGAACCGCTGGGCCATGTCGTCGAACTCCACGTGCGTGACGCGCAGCTCGAAGACGCGGGCGAGACGGGAGAGGAGGGAGAGGGCCATGATGCCGGCGATGAAGCAGGCGCCGATCTTCACGCCGTCCGGCCGCTCCACGATGTTGACGGCGGTCGTGTAGATGAAGACCGCCGAGATGATGCCGAAGCCGATGGTCCAGCCGCGCTCCCCCGCCCGGCGGGCGGCGATGGTCACGGCGACCGCGGCCGAGGTGATCAGGACGAGGACACCGGTGGCGTACGCGCCGCCCTGGGCGTCGACGTCGGCGTCGAAGATCCAGGTGACCAGGAACGCGATCAGGGTGAACACGATGACCATGGGGCGCAGGGCGCGGGCCCAGTGCGGGGCCATGCCGTAGCGGGGCAGGTAGCGCGGCATCAGGTTCAGCAGGCCCGCCATCGCGGAGGAGCCGGCGAACCACAGGATGAGGATCGTGGAGATGTCGTAGACCGTGCCGAAGGCGGAGCCCAGGTACTCGTGCGCAAGGTAGGCGAGCGCGCGCCCGTTCGCCTCGCCGCCCGGCTCGAACTGGGCGGCCGGGATCAGCAGGGTCGTGATCAGGCTGGAGCAGATCAGGAAGATGCTCATGATGACGGCGGCCGTGGTCAGCAGCTTCTTCGCCCCACGGATCCGGCCGGCGGGCTTCTCGGGGGTGTCCTCGGGATCGCCCTTGACGTGCGGCATGACCGCCACACCTGTCTCGAAGCCGGACAGGCCCAGCGCGAGCTTCGGGAACACGACGAGCGCGATGGCGATCATCATGAACGGATTGCCGTGCTCCGCGGTCAGCGCGGTCGTCCAGTCGGTGATGACCTGCGGCGCCGTGAACACGTGCCACAGCCCGACCGCCACCACGATCACGTTCAGGCCGAGGTACGTGAAGACGAGGACCACCGCCACGCCGATGGCCTCGCTGAACCCCTTGAGGAACACCGCGCCGAGGAGCGCGATCATGATGAGGGTGATCAGCACCTCGTGGCCGTGCAGGGTGCTGGTGAGGTGCGGGTTCTCCACCAGGTGCGCGGTCGCGTCGGCCGCGGAGAGGGTGATGGTGATGAGGAAGTCGGTGGCCGCGAACCCGAGCAGGGTCAGGACGAACAGCTTCCCCTTCCAGAACGTCAGCAGCCGCTCCAGCATGGCGATGGAGCCCTCGCCGTGCGGGCTCTCCTCGGCCACCCGCCGGTAGACGGGCAGCGCGCCGAAGAGGGTGAGCAGTACGAGCACGATGGTCGCCAGTGGCGACAGCAGCCCGGCCGCGAGGAACGCGATGCCGGGCTGGTAGCCGAGGGTGGAGAAGTAGTCGAGACCCGTCAGGCACATGACCCGCCACCACGGCCGGCCGTGTGGCTGGGCGGCCGCCTCCTTGGCGGCGGGCGAACTGTTCTCGGCGGTCAGGCCTTCCAGCATCCACGCGCGCAGGCGTGACGTGCGGGCAGGGGTGGCCATCGTGGGGGGCTCCTGTCGTACGGCAAAGAATCAGCCATCGACAACGACGGCTGAGCAAGCGTATGCAGACCGATCCTTTATGCACGCGAGCGAGCAAACCCTGACGCGTCCTTAACGCAAACAGGGCCACCTGTGGCGTAGCGGACGTACTCCCCTTGCACCCGGAACCCCACCTGCCGGACCGGCAGCCGGCCCGTCCGGACGGGTCGAAGTGGAGGGAAAGGCGGCGCACGTCACCTCGGCAACCCGGCGCAGGAGGCAGGGCGGGGGCGGCCCGGACGGAGGCCGCCCCCCATACGGGCAATTGACTCCGCCCTGACGGAGGTCGTTCGAGGCGGGGAGGGACGGCGACGTCGTCACGCGAGCCGCCCGGCCCCGGTGCCCCCACCGGATGCCGGACGGCTCATGTGTGGTGCGACGGCTGACCGACGCACGGTCGCACCCGGCCGGACCCCCCACGGGCTGGACCGAAATGCGCTGTCTCGGCGGTGTTCAGGTCACCGCCGTCCAGCCGCGCGCCGCCGGACCGTCACCCGGCTCCGTCGCGACACCAGTCTGTGACGGGCCGGCGGCCGCGACGACACTTCCTGACGCGTTCCTTCCGCACAGCCGCCGATCTTTGACGCGGCCCTGATGACGTGCACGCATGCGAGTGAGCCCCGTCACCGGACGCACGTCAGAAGGCTGTCGAGGAGCCGTTCGGAGTCTTGTCCACCCGTTCCGGATGCGCCCAGACGGGGTCATGAGCAGCGGTCCGCGCTACGACGATCGGCCACCGAATCGGGTGCGGCCGACGGCGCCCGCTGTCCGCCCGGCCGTCTGACACAGGCCGCGCGTCATCCACGTACGTTCCGTCATCCCTCGAAGGGCCGGCCCGGGCTTCGTACGCGTCTTTCCCCCGCTGTGCCGGCGCCGTTCGGCCGGCTCTCAGGGGCGGGCGGCGCCCCCGAGCAGGGTGAACGCGGCCTCGCGCAGGCGGGCGTCGGTGCCGGCCGTACGGCGACCGGTGATGCCGGAGCGGAACAGGGCGGACCCCTCCATCAGCATGACGAACACCTCCGCCCTGTGCTGTGCTTCGGCGGCGCTCAGGCCCGCCGCATGCTCACGAACGAACGCGGCCACGTGCGTGACGTACTGGTCGTAGAAGGCACGGACCGCCGCGGCCGCTTCCCCGTCGTGCGCGGCCAATGCCCACACCTCGGTGAACAGCAGTACCAGGCGCGGGTCGTCGTGGTCGGAGAGGATGGCGTCGAGCAGCGCCTCGCGGTCGATGCCGTGCGCGGGCGCGGCGGTGAGGGCGGTGACCCGTTCCAAGGATGAGGCGAGGATGCGGTCGAGGAGCGCCGACAGGAGGGCGGCACGGGCCGGGAAGTAGTACTGGAGGTGGCCCAGCCGGACACCGGCTTCCTCGGCGACCGCCCGCAGGGTCAGTTCGGACCCTCCGGAGCTGGTGAGGACGCGCTCGGCCGCGTCGAGGAGGGCCGTACGCCGCTGGCGGCCCTTGGCGGTGGGTCCGTCCGCCGCGCTCATGCGGCGGCCTGCGTTCCGGCCCGGCCGTGGCCCGTGCCACCGGCGTCGTCCTCGTCGTAGGAGAGGCCGACGCCGTGTGCGGCGAGCAGCTCGACCGCGCGGGCGGGATCCGGGTGCTGCTCGGGGAAGACCACGCCCCGGGGGGCCGGGGAGCCGTCGGTGCCGAGGACGCGGCGCAGGCCTGCGACGGCCCCGACCGCCGTCAGGTGGTGCTGGCCGAGCGGGTCGGTGACGGTCGCGGTGCGCGTGAGCCCGCGATGGGTGACGTCCACGCGCAGCCGGGCCGTTCCACCGTCGCCCGGCGAGTGGAGCAGGGCCCGGCGCGCGGGGGCCCAGCGTTCCCCGTCGGCCCAGCGGAAGAATCCCGTGCCCCGCAGCGCGAGGAGCGCCCGGGTCGCGGCCGGGGAGCTGAACCCGATGCGGGTGGCCGCCGTGGCGGTGCCGAGGGTCAGCGGCAGGGTGAACTGTTCCGGGGTGTCGATGCGCGCGACGCGTACGGGTGTTCCTCCGATGCGTACCGTACGGGACTCCGTCATCGGGGAGGCGAGCCGGCGTCTCCCCCCGTCCACCACCTCGAACGCCACGCCCAGCCGGTCCATGAACTCGACGGAGTCCGCCCCGGCCCGGTCGGCCATGTCCCACCGGACGGCGATCTCGACCTGCTCGGCGCCGCCCAGTTCCTCGGCCAGCGCGGCCGCCACCAGGCTGCTGACGCCGCCCATCCAGGCGGAGGACAGCAGGACCGGGGCGGCCGGCCGGAGCAGGGCGGCGACGGTGACGGCCCGATGCAGGCGGCCCGTCCACCGGGTGATGTCGACGTAGGGCACGCCGGCGGCCGCGGCGGCGTGCAGCACCCGGTCCTCGGGGTCGTTGACCGAGCTGATGACAGCCCGGACGCCCGCCCGGAAGGGGGAGGGATCCGCCAGGTCCCAGGCACGCACCTCGCCCCCGACTTCGGCGGCGAGCGCTTCGCCCCGGCCGGGGTTGCGGCCGGTGAGCAGGGTCGGGGTGTCCACGGCCAGGATGCGGGCGATCTCGGCGCCCACGGTGCCGTATCCGCCGGTGATCAGTACGGGGCCGGAGGGGTCCGGGCGCAGCTCGTCGTGCGGTTCGGTGATCATACCCAAAATTCTAGGTCAGATGACCTAGAAATGCGATTCCCCCGTGCCTACGTGTCCGGCGGTCGCACCGGCCCGGCCCGGCGGCGCCCCCGCCGGCTCGGCCCCACTCACCCCTCGAAGCGGTACCCCAGGCCGGAGACCGTGATCAGGTGGCGCGGGTGCGACGGGTCCGCTTCCAGCTTCCGCCGCAGGTGAGCCATGTACACCCGCAGGTAGTTGGTCTGCGAGCCGCGGGAGGAGCCCCACACCTCCTGGAGCAGCCGCCGCTGGCTGACGAGCCGGCCCTTGTTGCGGATCAGGACCTCCAGCACGTGCCATTCCGTCGGCGTGAGCCTGATGTTCCTGCCTCTGCGCCTCGCCTTCTTCGCGACCAGGTCGACGCTGAACTCCTCGGTCTCCACGACCGCTTCGTCGGCGGCGACCAGGTCGCGCGGCAGAGAGCGGCGGGCGACGGCTCCCAGCCGGGCCAGCAACTCGTCCATGCTGAAGGGCTTGGTGACGTAGTCGTCGGCACCCGCGTCCAGGGCCTGGATCTTCTCCTTGGAGCCGTGGCGGGCGGACACCACCAGGATCGGCACCTGCGACCATGCGCGCAGGCGTCTGATCACATCGATCCCGTCCATGTCCGGCAGGCCCAGGTCGAGCAGGACCACGTCCGGACGGCGTCCCGCAGCGGACTCCAGGGCCGCGCCCCCGTCCGGGGCGGATGCGACGTCGTACTTCCGCGCCTTCAGACTGATGACCAGAGACCGCACCAGCTGCGGTTCGTCATCCACCACCAGCACCCGGGTCATCGGCGTGCCGCCTTCCTGTCGTACGTCATTGCGGAGCGATCGCGGACCGCTCCACCGGTGGTCGCCCGCGCCGCCGGCCACGGCTCGGTCGGCACGGCTCCGGCAGCATGAGCGCAGTGCCCGGATGGAGCACTCTCCCGATGAAACAGCGGTTTCCCGGCCGTCGCGGCACACCTTGACAACGTCCATACGGCCGGTGGCCCGACCTTGACGACCCTCATACGATCGTCAAGGTCTCCGGTCTGGAGTGAGCGCGCTCAACGGCTACGAGCGCAGGGGGGCTCGGCATCCCGCCGCACCGGCATCGGCAGCCGGGCGAGTGTCTGTCCCTCGCCGGACGGGGGGAGCGCGACGATGCTCAGCTCGGCCGCGACCACCCCGTCGTCATGACTGCCGGGTGGCAGGTCCAGCAGGAGGTGGTAGTCGCAGGACTCGCCGTCCGGGACCTCGATGGGGTACTCACCGGTGCCGGGGGCGACCTGATACCCGCGGCCGGTGAGATCGTCCACGGACGGTGTGAGCTGCTTGACGAACCGCACCTGCCCGCCTCCCGGCATCCCGACCCGCAGGGCGAGGTTACGGGCGGACGCCTGGCGGGTCCGGGCGATGAGCGAGGCCAGATCCTCTGCGAGTTGCGACGTGGGCTCCGAGAGATCCATGACGATGTCCATCGTGCCGGACAGCGCCGTGGTGATGGAGCTGATCGGGGCCACCTCCCAGTCGGTGCCGATGCCGCGCACGTGGCAGGAGAAACGGCCGACGCACGAGGCGAGCACGGCCGCCAGCTCTTCGGGGCTCTCCGCCGTGACGGTCAGGTCCATGAGGAGGATCGCGGTGCGGACGGCGTCGCCGTGCGCGGCCAGGAGCCGGTCGGCGAGCCGCAGCCATCTGCCGAAGGCGGCCGCCCCGATCGGCTCCAGCCCGGCCAGCGCGGCGCGCGCCTCGGCCTTTGTCTCCGCGTTCGCCCGGACCAGGCGCATGGTGTCGGGGTAGAGCATCCGGGCATGGTCCGAGCCCGCCACGACGGCGAAGGAAGCGCCCTCGTCCAGGCCGTCGATGGCGGTGGCGACCACAGCCGTCGCGGCGCGGAGGTCCGCTTCGGGGAGCCCTTCGGAGAGCCCGAGCAGGAGGACCAGCGCGCGGGGCGCCGCGGCCGCCGAATCGTCGGCGGCTGTGCCCGCGCCCGTCACCGTGACGATCGTGTGGACCTCGGTCGCCTCCGGGGGGAGGAACTTCTCGTAGTCCGCCTCCATGGTGAAACCGGAGGCGGGCGGGGCCGGCGCCGGGCGACCGGCGTACGCGTACCTGGGGTCCGGTCCGGAGGTGGAAGCGGATGTCGGGGCCTGTCGCGGCACGGAGAGCGGCGCGCCGGTTCGCCGGGAAATCAGGTCCCGGAGCCGGTCGGCGACGGCCCCGGCGTAGTCCGGCCGGTCAGTCGGATCCTTCGAGAGCAACACGGAGACGAACCGGTCGAGCTCGACGGGCACGCCGGGCCGCAGAGAGGCCAGCCGCGGGGGTGGTGTGTGGATGTGATCCATCATCACGACCCGGAAGTCGCCGTGTGCCGTGAACGGCGGCTTCCCGGTGAGGAGGGCGAACAGGACGCAGCCGAGGGCGTACAGGTCGGCCCGGCCGTCGACCCGCCGGCCTTGGCACTGTTCGGGGGCCATGTAGTCGGGCGTCCCCATCAGGCTGCCCTCCCGGGTCAGGCCGGAGTCCGCCTGGACGAATCCCGCGATCCCGAAGTCGCACACCTTCACCCGACCGCCGGCGACCAGCATGAGGTTGGCCGGTTTGATGTCCCGATGGACGATGTCCGCCCCGTGCGCGTACGAGAGTGCGTCGGCGGCTTGCGCGGCCAGGTCCACCGCCCGGTGCACGGGCAGCCCGGACGTCTGCTCCTGCAGCACCGTGCCCAGATTCCGCCCGTCGAGCAGCTCCATCACCAGGTGGAGCTGCCCGTCCTGTGCACCGCTGTCGAAGACCTGCGTGATACCCGCGTGCTGGAGCCGCGCCGTGACCTGGGCCTCGCGGTGGAACCGCTCCACGGCGTGGCCGTCCGCCAGATGCGGGGGAAGGAACTTGACGGCGACCTCGCGATCGAGCCGGGGATCGTGGGCCCGCCACACCTCACCCATCCCGCCGCGTCCGAGCAGTGCCTCCAGCCGGTACCGGCCGCCGATGTGCATCCCCGCGACGTTCAAGGTCCCCCGCATCCCGCCCGATCCCCCCGGGCCCGGCCCGCGCTGCCCCTACGGGATCCGCCCGCCGCATCCTACTGAGCGGCTTCTCCCCCGTGCACCCCGTGCAGACCCGTACGAGCTCAGGCTGCCGCCGCCCCCGGGAACTCCAGCCGGCGCGCGGGGCCCGTCGCGTAGTGGACGTACTCGCGGGTCAGGCGGAACCCGGCCGACCAGGCCAGCAGGCGGCTGGGGCGGTTGTCACGGGCGCAGGTCCAGCTCGGCGTGCGGCCGCGGGCGGCGATGTCCTGGCACAGGGCGGTGACGCAGGCCAGGGCGAGGTGTTGCCGGCGGTGGCCCGGGTCGGCCAGGGCCGCGACGTCCTCGTACCGGCTGCCGAGGAAGTAGGTGCAGGCCAGGGAGAGGACCCGGCCGCGGTGGAAGGCGCCCCAGCAGAGACCGCAGGACGCGAGCTGCGCGGGGCCGCCCCAGGTCCGGTGGATCCAGGCCGCTCCGGGTCCGAGGGCGACGACGGCCGGCGCGTCCTTGGGAGTCAGCCGGCGCACCGTGATGCCGGGAGCCGGGCGGGCGGCCATGGCGGGCGCCTGGTGCACGTAGACCATGCGTTCCCACGGATCCACGCGCCGGAACACGCCGCCGAGGGCGGGCAGGAAGCGGGCCGGGGCCTCGATGTAGCTGCCCGCGAACCGCGCGAGCGCGTCGGGTGTGAGCGAGCCCGGGTCACCGCGCAGCAGGAGGTGGTCCCCGCTGGAGACGGCGACCGCCCTCGGGTCCACGGCACGGTCCGCCCACCAGCGGCCGTTACCGGTGGCGATGACATGCTCGGGGAGAGCCGCGACGCCGGGCGCCCCGCCGGGGAACCAGCGGGCCAGGGCGGGGAGACGGGAGGGAAGGAGCTCGATCACGACGGACGCCGCCTAACAGAGAAGGAAGGAAGGAGGGAAGGAGGGGGCGGCCCGGGGCCGTGGGCCGCCCCCGCGGGGAACCGGCACCGGCCCGCCTTGCGGCCGGTGTTGGACTGGTGCGCGGGCCCCGTCAGACGCAGTGGCCGACGAGCTGATCGGCGAGCTTGTTCAGCCGCCTGACCGTGCGCTCGTCCGTCGCGCCCGTGGCGCGCCCCTCTGACGCCCCTCTGATGCGGTCTTGGCGGACTTCAGCCGAGCCCGGGGAGCGTGGAGACGAGGAGGTCGATGGCCTTGATGCCGATGAACGGCAGGATCAGACCACCGAGGCCGTAGACGGCGAGGTTGCGGCGCAGGAGGTCGTGCGCGGAGGCCGGTTTGTAGCGGACACCGCGCAGGGCGAGCGGGATCAGCGCGATGATGATCAGCGCGTTGAAGATGATCGCCGAGGTGATGGCGGACAAGGGGCTGTGCAGGCCCATGATGTTGAGCGCTTCCAGGCCCGGGTAGGCCGCGGTGAACATGGCGGGGATGATCGCGAAGTACTTGGCGACGTCGTTCGTGATCGAGAAGGTCGTCAGGGCGCCCCGGGTGATGAGGAGTTGCTTGCCGATCTCCACGATGTCGATGAGTTTGGTGGGGTTGGAGTCCAGGTCCACCATGTTCCCGGCCTCCTTGGCGGCCGAGGTACCGGTGTTCATCGCGACACCGACGTCGGCCTGGGCCAGCGCCGGGGCGTCGTTCGTACCGTCGCCGGTCATCGCGACCAGCTTGCCGCCCGCCTGCTCCCGCTTGATGAGGGCCATCTTGTCCTCGGGGGTGGCCTCGGCGAGGTATTCGTCGACGCCGGCCTCCTGGGCGATGGCGCGGGCCGTGCGCTCGTTGTCGCCGGTCACCATGACCGTACGGATCCCCATGCTCCGCAGCTCCGCGAAGCGTTCGCGGATGCCGTCCTTGACGACGTCCTTGAGGTGGATGATGCCGAGGACCCTCGGGCCGTCCCAGTCGTGGACCGCGACCAGCAGCGGGGTGCCGCCGGAGTCGGACACCCCGGCCGACCATGCGTCGGCTTCCGGCGGTACGGTCCCGCCCCGCAGCGTCACCCACTCGGACACCTGGGCCACGGCGCCCTTGCGGATGGCGCAGCCGGCCCCGTTCGGCCAGCTGAGGTTGATTCCGCTCATCCGGGTGCGGGCACTGAACTCGGTGAACCGGGGGTTGCTCAGCTCTTCCTGAGCGACCGGCTGGAGCCCGTACTGCCGGGCCAGGTCGACGACGGACCGGCCCTCGGGGGTCTCGTCGGCGAGGGAGGCCAGCTGGGCCGCGTCCGCCAGCTTGCCGAGGTCGGTTCCGGGGAACGGGATGAAGGCGGCCGCCTCCCGGTTCCCGTGCGTGATGGTGCCGGTCTTGTCGAGGAGGAGGGTGTTCACGTCGCCCGCGGCCTCGACCGCGCGCCCGCTCATCGCCACGACGTTGCGCTGGACGAGGCGGTCCATTCCCGCGATGCCGATCGCGGAGAGCAGCGCCCCGATGGTCGTGGGGATCAGCGTGACGAGGAGGGCGACGAGGACGGTGGTGGTCTGGGCGGCGCCCGCGTGGTCGGCCATCGGCTGGAGCGAGACGACGACCAGGACGAAGATGACGGTGAGGGCGGCCAGCAGGATGTTGAGCGCGATCTCGTTCGGGGTCTTCTGCCGGGACGCGCCTTCGACCAGGGCGATCATGCGGTCCAAGAAGCTGTGTCCCGGGCGCGAGCTGACGCGTACGACGATCGAGTCGGACAGCACGGTCGTACCGCCCGTGACCCCGGACCGGTCGCCGCCGGCCTCTCGGATCACCGGCGCGGATTCGCCGGTGACGGCGGATTCGTCGACGGCCGCGGCGCCGTCGATGACGTCACCGTCGGCCGGGATCAGCTCGCCCGCCTGCACCAGCACGACGTCCAGGGGCTGCAGCTCGCTCGGGGCGACGGCCTCCGTCTCGGCGTGCCTCAGGTTCGTGCCGTACGTCCAGTGCCGCAGCCGCAGCGCGACGGTGTCCGTACGCGCCTTGCGCAGCGAATCGGCCTGGGCCCGGCCGCGCCCTTCGGCGACGGCCTCGGCGAAGTTGGCGAAGATCACCGTCAGCCAGAGCCAGACGCTGATCACCCAGGTGAAGACGGACGGGTGGATGAGCGCCGACAGCGTGGTCAGCACGGAGCCGACCGCGACCACGAACAGAACGGGCTTTCGGATCAGCTCACGGGGTTCGAGTTTGAGTAAGGCCTCGCGGAAGGAGGCCGCCGGCCGTATCGACTCCGGCAGGGGCCCTCGGCCGGGGCGCCTTCGGGGTGGCCGGTTGACCGGAGCCTTCGACGGGGACGGAACACGGGGTGTCTGCCGGGTGGCAGCGGGAGGCATGGCGAGACCTTCGGGTCGAATCGGCGCAGCCGGAACGTGGATGCACCGCCGGGGATCCGTCCCTCGTGGGACCCCCTCCGGCTCGTCGTGCGACGTGGGATCCCCGGCGGTGGAACGAACAAAAACCTACCGGCCCTGGGACCCTCAACAGCCGTACCGGGCAGGTAATTTGTGCCTTCTTGACGGCGGGCGGACCGAAGGCGTCAGGACCCCGTGAAGGAGGCGTCAAGGACCGGCGGCCGGGCTTTCGCCGTGATGCGGAAGCGGAGGCGGCAGATGACGGCGTCGGTGTCGCGCCGGACCGCGTGGGCGACGACGGAGCCGCGCTGGTTCTGGAGCAGCCGCTGCCACAGGTGAGCGGGTTCGGTCTCCGGGATGAGGACGGTGACCTGGGCGTCCGGGTGGGCCTGCACGAGCCCCCGCACGTACGCCGACACGGGGCGGCCCAGCGAGCGGGTCTCCGAGGAGAGTTCGATCAGCTCGACGCCCGGCTTCCACAGCTCCCAGTCCCGGCGCAGGGCTTCGGCGGCCTGCCGGTCCTCGGCCGTGGGGTGGGTGACGGTGACGGCGAGGACTTCGTCGCCGAGGGAGCGGGCGGCGGTGAGGGCCTGGCAGGTCAGGCGGGACAGACCGGAGACGGGAACGACGACGAGCGAGTGGGCCTGGTGCGGCGGCTGCGGGACGCGGCCCAGCTCCAGGCGCTCGCCGATCTCGGCGTAGGCCCGGTGGATCTTCTCGAAGGCGAGGACGATCAGCGGCAGGGCGAGGACGATCAGCCAGGCGCCTTCGGTGAACTTGGTGGCGGTGACGACCACCGCGCAGACGCCGGTCAGCAGCGCGCCGAAGCCGTTGAGGGCGGCCTTGGTCTGCCAGCCCCTGGGAAGCTCGCCGTACCAGTGCCGGACCATGCCGACCTGGCAGATGGTGAAGCCGACGAAGACGCCGATCGCGAAGAGCGGAACGAGGGTGTTGGTGTCGCCGCCGGAGAAGACGAGCAGGGCGGCCGAGACGAGCGCCAGCCAGACCACTCCGTGGCGGTGGACCTGCCGGTCGGCCTTGAGGGCGAAGACGTGCGGCAGGTGGTTGTCCCGGGCCAGCAGGCTCATCAGCACCGGGAGGCCGCCGAAGGAGGTGTTCGCGGCGAGCGCGAGGAGCACCATGGTGGCGAACTGGACCACGTAGAAGGCCGCGTTGTGCCCGAAGGAGGCGTCGGCGAGCTGGGCGAGGACGGTGACGCCCTCGACCGGCTGGAGGTGGAAGCGGCCGATGAGGATGGACAGGCCGATCAGCATGACGCCGAGGAGGGCGCCGAGGGCGACCTCGGTGCGCTGGGCGCGGCGGGCGGCCGGGGCCCGGAAGGACGGTACGGCGTTGGCGACGGCTTCGACGCCCGTCAGCGCCGAGCAGCCGGCGGCGAACGCCTTCAGCAGCAGGAGTGCGCCGACCGCGGTGGCACCCTCCCCGAGCGCGGAGGCGTGCCCGGCGGCGGAGGCGGTGCTGACCGGGCCGTCGCGGAGGAGACCGACGGTGATCATCGCGAGGATCGACCCGACGAAGAGGGCGGTCGGGACCAGGAACGCCTTGGCGGAATCGACGACCCCGCGCAGGTTCACGGCGGTGACCAGGGCCAGGACCGCAAGGCAGATCCAGACCCGCTCACCGTGCAGGCCCGGGAAGGCCGAGGTCAGGGCGGCCACACCCGCGGTGACGGAGACGGCGACGTTCAGCACGTAGTCGAGGATCAGCGAGGCGGCCGCGACCAGGCTGGTCCGTCGGCCCAGGTGCCGCTTGGCCACCGCGTAGGACCCGCCGCCGTCGGGAAACGCGGCGATGACCTGCCGGTACGAGGCCACCAGCACCGCCAGGAGCGCGGCGATGGCGAGGGTGACCGGGAGGGTGAAACCCATGCCGTAGGCGCCCGCGGCGGCCAGGACGAGCACGATCGACTCGGGTCCGTACGCCACGGACGCCATCGCGTCGAGCGACAGCGCGGCGAGGCCTTGGAGGGCGGTCAGCTTGTGGCGGTCCCCGGCAGCGGGGGCGCTGAGGTCCGGGGGCTCTTCCAGGCCCGGGTCCTGGGCGACCGTGGTCGGTTTTCCTGCGTGTATGGCCATGTCGCCGGTCCCTCCGAATGAGCAAAGTGAGGACAGCGTCGGAGCCGCACGGGGCGGCGACCAGCACCCTTGGCGCATTCCATACGCCCGGCCCGCCACTCTTCACGCGATCCATACGCACAGGTGGGACCGGCGTCAGAGGTCCGTCAAGAGGCGGCACCCCGCGTTGCGCCGGCGCTACGGAGGGGCAGGCTTGATCTGGGCGAGAGTTCCCGGCTGCGACAGAAGGAGGAAGTTCCATGGACGCGGAGAACGTGGTCGGCTTGCTCATCGCCCTCGCGCTGCTCGGCTATCTCGTGGTCGCCCTGATCAAGCCCGAGAAGTTCTGAGCGACGCCCTTCATCACGATCGGCTTGTCCGGACGGGACGGGAGGCCTCACATGTCCGGCTACGTCCACCGGCTCCACGATCCCCTCGCGCTGGTTGCGGCCCTCGTGGCCCCCTTCGTCGTCGCGCTGGCGCTCGTGCCCTTCCGTACGGATCTTTCGGCGACGAACGAGGCGCTGATCATGGTCGTCGTGGTGGTCGCGGTCGCCGCCCTGGGTACGCGGGCGGCCGGCGCGCTGGCCGCCCTTTCGGCGGCGGCCTGGTTCGACTTCTTCCTGACCAGGCCCTATCAGCGGTTCACCATCGCCGACGGTGACGAGATCCAGACGGCGGTCCTCCTGCTCGTCGTGGGACTGATCGTCTCCCAGCTGGCGGTCCGTACCCGCCGGCTCCAGGCAGTCGTGGTCACGGACACGGCGCACCTGTCGAGCCTCCAGGGAACCGCCCGCCTCGCCGAGGACGGCGGCTCGCCGGAGGCGGTGGTCGAGTACGTGCGCCGGGAGCTGGTGGGCCTGCTGGGGCTGCGCGGCTGCCGCTTCGAGTACGGAACCCTGATGGGACACCTGCCGCGGCTGGAGCACGACGGCAGCGTCTGGCTGCGCCGCGGCAGGCGGATCACCGAGTACACCGAATGGCCGGACGGCGAGACCGAGCTGCGGGCCGTCGGCGGCGGGCACTACTACGGCCGCTTCCTCCTCGACGCGCACCCCGGCCGGCCGCTGCCGCCCGAGGAGGCCCGTCTGGTGGCCGTCGCTCTGGCCGCGCAAGCGGGCGCCGCCCTGGACTCGGCCGGCCTGCCCCATCAGGTCTGATGCCGCTCAGGTGGCATGCGCCGTCAGGGTGGCGTTAAGGGTTCCCGTCGCCCCGTATGGACCCCGTCAAAGCGTCTTAACACCCGGGTGAAGACACGGTTGTCTCGTCATCAGCCAACTGGCTGATTCATTTCTTCCCACTTCACTCAGGAGCTCGCGATGGCCGATCTGGCCTTCGTCGTCACCACGGTCGCGGTGTTCGCGCTGGTGGCTCTCATCGCCCGGGGGGTGACCAAGCTGTGACTGTCGAAAACGTCGTCGGCCTCGTGGTGGCCGTCTCCCTGCTCGGTTACCTCGTCCTCGCCCTTGTGTACCCGGAGAGGTTCTGAGCACTGATATGAGCCCCGTAACCGCTGGTGTGCTCCAGATGCTCGCGCTGATCGCCGCGCTGGCTCTGGCGTACCGTCCCCTGGGCGACTACATGGCCCGGGTCTACTCCTCCGAGAGGCACTACAAGCCGGAGAAGTGGATCTACAAGGCCATCGGCGCCAACCCGTCGGCCGAGATGCGCTGGCCCGCCTACCTGCGTGCCGTCCTCGCCTTCTCCGCCGTCAGCGTCCTCTTCCTCTACCTGATGCAGCGCGTTCAGGGCAGCCTGCCCGGTTCGCTCGGCTTCTCCTCGATCGACCCGGACCAGGCCTTCAACACCGCCGCCTCCTTCGTGGCCAACACGAACTGGCAGTCGTACTACGGCGAGCAGGCCATGGGCCACGTCGTACAGACCGGCGGCCTGGCGGTCCAGAACTTCGTCTCCGCCGCCGTGGGCATGGCCGTCGCCGTGGCTCTCGTACGGGGCTTCTCGCGCGCCCGCACCGGGGAGCTCGGCAACTTCTGGTCCGACCTGGTGCGCGGCACCGTCCGCATCCTCCTGCCGATCTCGGTGATCGGCGCGATCGTCCTGGTCGCCTGCGGCGCCATCCAGAACTTCGCCGGCATCCACGAGGTCGGTCAGTTCCTGGGGGGCACCCAGCAGTGGAACGGCGGCGCGGTCGCCTCCCAGGAGGTCATCAAGGAGCTGGGCACGAACGGCGGCGGCTACTTCAACGCCAACTCCGCCCACCCCTTCGAGAACCCCACCCCCTTCTCGAACCTCTTCGAGATCTTCCTGATCCTGGTCATCCCCTTCGCGATGACCCGCACGTTCGGCCGCATGGTCGGCAACCTGCGCCAGGGCTACGCGATCCTCGCCACCATGGGCATCATCTGGGTCGGCTTCACCGCTCTGATGATGTGGACCGAGTTCGCCCACCACGGCCCGGCCTTCGAGGTCACGGGCGGCGCCATGGAGGGCAAGGAGACCCGGTACGGCATCGCCGCCTCCTCGATCTTCTCGGTCGCCACCACGCTCACCTCGACGGGCGCGGTCAACTCCTTCCACTCCTCCTTCACCGGTCTGGGCGGCGGCATCCAGCTGCTGGGCATGCAGCTCGGCGAGATCGCGCCCGGTGGTGTCGGTTCCGGCCTCTACGGCATGCTGATCATGGCGATCATCGCGGTGTTCATCGCCGGCCTGATGGTCGGCCGCACCCCCGAGTACCTGGGCAAGAAGATCGGCACCCGCGAGATCAAGCTCGCCGCCTGCTACATCCTGATCACCCCCGCCCTGGTGCTCTGCTTCACCGCGGCCGCCATGGCCCTGCCCACCCCGGGCAACTCCATGACGAACTCCGGCGCGCACGGCTTCTCCGAGATCCTCTACGCCTACACCTCGGGCGCCAACAACAACGGCTCGGCCTTCGCGGGCCTGAACGCCGACACGCAGTGGTTCAACAGCACCATCGGCATCGCCATGCTGCTGGGCCGCTTCCTGCCCATGGTCTTCGTCCTGGCCCTGGCCGGCTCGCTCGCCGAGCAGAAGCCCGTTCCCGAGACCGCGGGCACCCTCCGTACCGACAAGCCGCTCTACGCGGGCCTGCTCGTCGGCACCATCCTCATCATCACCGGTCTGACCTACTTCCCGGCCCTGGCGCTGGGTCCGCTCGCCGAAGGGCTCGCATCATGAGCACCGCCACACCGACCCGTGCTCCGCACGACGACCTGCCAACCGGCCACAGGCCGCCCGCCGGCCGCGTCGGTGGGGGGCTGTTCGACCCCAAGGCACTGCTGAAGTCCTTCCCGGACGCGGTCCGCAAGCTCGACCCCCGGATCATGATCAAGTCCCCGGTCATGTTCGTGGTCCTGGTCGGGTCGGTCGTCACGACCGTCCTGGCGATCGCGGACCCGACGAACTGGTTCGGCTGGGCGATCACCGTCTGGCTGTGGCTGACCACGATCTTCGCCAACCTCGCGGAGGCCGTGGCCGAGGGCCGCGGCAAGGCCCAGGCCGACACCCTGCGCAAGGCCAAGACCGACACCGTCGCACGCCGCCTGTCCCGGGACGGCACGCGCGAGGAGCAGGTCCCCGGTACCGATCTCAAGATCGGCGACCTGGTGGTCTGCGAGGCCGGGGACATCATCCCCGGCGACGGTGACGTCGTCGAAGGCGTCGCGTCCGTGGACGAATCCGCCATCACCGGCGAGTCCGCCCCGGTCATCCGCGAGTCGGGCGGTGACCGCAGTGCGGTCACCGGTGGCACCAAGGTGCTCTCCGACCGGATCGTCGTCAAGATCACGACGAAGCCCGGCGAGACCTTCATCGACCGGATGATCGCCCTCGTCGAGGGCGCGGCCCGGCAGAAGACGCCCAACGAGATCGCGCTGAACATCCTTCTCGCGTCCCTCACGATCGTCTTCCTGCTGGCCGTCGTCACCCTGCAGCCGTTCGCGATCTACGCGGAGGCCAAGCAGTCGATGATCGTCCTCACCGCGCTCCTGGTCTGCCTGATCCCGACCACCATCGGCGCGCTTCTCTCCGCCATCGGCATCGCCGGCATGGACCGCCTGGTCCAGCGCAACGTCCTGGCGATGTCCGGCCGGGCCGTCGAGGCTGCCGGTGACGTCTCCACGCTGCTGCTCGACAAGACGGGCACCATCACCCTCGGCAACCGCCAGGCCTCGGAGTTCGTCCCGGTCAAGGGAACGACGGAGGCCGAGCTGGCCGACGCCGCCCAGCTGTCGTCCCTCGCGGACGAGACCCCCGAGGGCCGCTCGATCGTGGTCCTCGCGAAGGAGAAGTACGGGCTGCGCGAGCGCCACCAGGGCGAGCTCGCCCAGGCCGAGTGGATCGCCTTCACCGCCCAGACCCGCATGTCGGGTGTCGACGTGGACGGCAGGAAGACCCGCAAGGGCGCGGCCGGTTCGGTCATCACCTGGGTGAAGGAGCAGGGCGGCCGGGTCTCCGACGACGCCGACCTCCTCGCCAACCGCATCTCCGAGGCCGGCGGCACCCCGCTCCTGGTGGCGGTGGAGGACGAGAAGGGCGCCCGCGTCCTCGGTGTCATCCACCTCAAGGACGTGGTCAAGGAGGGCATGCGCGAGCGGTTCGACGAGCTGCGCCGCATGGGCATCAAGACGGTCATGATCACGGGTGACAACCCGCTGACCGCGAAGGCCATCGCCGAGGAGGCGGGTGTCGACGACTTCCTCGCCGAGGCCACCCCCGAGGACAAGATGGCCCTCATCAAGCGGGAGCAGGCGGGCGGCAAGCTGGTCGCGATGACCGGCGACGGTACGAACGACGCCCCGGCGCTGGCCCAGGCCGACGTCGGTGTCGCGATGAACACCGGTACCTCGGCCGCCAAGGAGGCCGGGAACATGGTGGACCTGGACTCCAACCCCACCAAGCTCATCGAGATCGTCGAGATCGGCAAGCAGCTGCTGATCACGCGTGGCGCCCTGACCACGTTCTCCATCGCCAACGACGTGGCGAAGTACTTCGCGATCATCCCGGCCATGTTCGCCGTGGTCTACCCCGGCCTCGACAAGCTCAACATCATGGGCCTGTCCTCGCCGAACTCCGCGATCCTCTCGGCCGTCATCTTCAACGCGCTGATCATCATCGCGCTGGTTCCGCTCGCCCTCAAGGGCGTGCGGTACCGGCCCACCAGCGCCGACAAGATGCTCCGCCGCAACCTCGGGATCTACGGACTCGGCGGCCTGATCGCCCCGTTCATCGGCATCAAGATCATCGACATGCTCATCTCCCTCATCCCCGGGCTCGCCTGAATTAGGAACGTGCTGATCCGCCATGAACAACTCTTTGAGCAACACAGCGCGCCTGATCGGCGCGGGTCTGCGGGCCCTGCTGGTTCTGACGGTGATCTGCGGTGTGCTCTACCCGCTGGCCGTCACGGGGATCGCCCAGGCCCTCTTCAACGACAAGGCCAACGGCTCCGAGATCAAGGACAAGAGCGGCCAGGTCGTCGGCTCCTCCCTGATCGGGCAGACCTACAACCTGCCCAAGCAGAACCCCGACGACCCGGAGGAGGCGGCCAAGCCGGACCTCAAGTGGTTCCAGCCACGTCCCTCCAACGGCCTGGGCAGCAACAGCGTCAACACCCAGTACTCGCTGATCCTCTCCGGCGCCACCAACCGCTCCGCCGACAACGGCGCGAAGGACGGCAAGTGCACCGACGAGGTGGAGGGCAGCCTCTGCTCCCAGGTCATCGCCGCCAAGGAGGCCGTCATCGCCGACAACTCCACCGCGGGCTACCAGGTCAAGCCCGAGGACGTGCCGGCGGACGCCGTCACCTCCTCCGGCTCCGGCCTCGACCCGGACATCTCCCCGGAGTACGCGAAGATCCAGGTCAACCGCATCGCCGAGCGGAACGGGCTCGACGTCAAGCAGGTCGAGAAGCTCGTCGCCGACCACACCACCGGTCGCACCCTCGGCTTCATGGGCGAACCGCGCGTCAACGTCCTCGAACTCAACACCGCGCTCAAGGCACTGAACAAGAGCTGATATTCCGCACAGCAAAGGTCCGGAGCCGGCAGGTCGCTCATCTCCCTCGGCTACGGCCGGGCGGGGAACCCGGCGTCCCGCCGGCTCCGGCCCCTACCCACCGAAAGAGGAAGGCCCCACACCGATGATCAAGGTGCTGGTGGTGGAGGACGATGCCCAGCTCGTCCGCGCGCTCAAGATCAACCTGGAGGCGCGGAAGTTCGAGGTGGAGACGGCTTCCGACGGAAACACCGCTCTGAGGCTGGCGGCCGCGCGCAAGCCGAGCGTCATCCTGCTGGACCTCGGCCTCCCGGACTTGGACGGCATCGACGTGATCAGGGGGGTACGGGAGACCAGCGGCGTGCCCATCCTCGTCCTCTCCGCACGTCACACCTCCGAGGAGAAGATCCGAGCCCTGGACGCGGGGGCCGACGACTACGTCACCAAGCCGTTCAGCATGGACGAGCTCCTCGCCCGGCTGCGAGCCGCCGTCCGCCGCCGGGAGGCCCCGGCGCCCGCCGACGAGATCGCCACGGTCACGACCGAGGACTTCACCGTCGACCTGGTCGCGAAGAAGGTCAGGCGAAACGATCGCAGCGTTCGGCTGACCCCCACCGAGTGGCATCTCCTGGAGATCCTCATCACCAATCCCGGCAGACTGATCAGCCAGAAGAGGCTCCTGCTCGACGTCTGGGGGCCGACGTACTCCGAGAACACCAACTACCTGCGGGTCTACATGGCTCAGCTGCGCCGCAAACTGGAGGCGGACCCTTCGCACCCGAGGTATCTGATCACCGAGCCCGGCATGGGCTACCGCTTCGAGGGATGACGTCATGGGACGCGGCAAGTTTCGCATCTATCTGGGCTCGGCCCCCGGCGTCGGCAAGACGTACGCAATGCTTTCGGAGGGCCACCGCCGGGTGGAACGCGGCACCGATGCCGTCGTCGCCTTCGTAGAGCACCACAACCGGCCGCGCACCGAGGTGATGCTGCACGGCCTGGAACAGATCTCACGGCGGGAACTGGAGTACCGGGGATCCACCTTCACCGAGATGGACGTGGACGCGGTCCTCGCCCGCCGCCCCGCCGTGGCGCTCGTGGACGAACTCGCCCACTCCAACGTGCCCGGCTCGCGCAACACCAAGCGCTGGCAGGACGTCGAGGAACTCCTCCAGGCCGGCATCGACGTCGTCTCGACCGTCAACATCCAGCACCTGGAATCACTCGGCGACGTCGTCGAAACGATCACCGGAGTGCGGCAGCGGGAGACCGTCCCCGACGAAGTCGTGCGGCGCGCCGACCAGATCGAGCTCGTCGACATGTCGCCCCAGGCCCTGCGCCGCCGTATGGCCCACGGAAACATCTACAAGTCCGACAAGGTCGACGCCGCCCTCTCGAACTACTTCCGGCCCGGAAACCTCACCGCGCTGCGCGAGCTCGCGCTCCTCTGGGTGGCCGACCGGGTCGACGAATATCTTCGCGAGTACCGCGGCGAGCACAACATCCGCACCACCTGGCAGGCTCGCGAACGCATCGTCGTGGGCATCACCGGCGGTCCGGAGGGACGGACCCTCATCCGGCGTGCCGCCCGCCTCGCGGAGAAGGGCTCGGGCGGCGAAGTCCTCGCCGTCTACATCGCCCGCAGCGACGGACTGACCGCCGCCTCGCCCAAGGAACTCGCCGTCCAGCGCACCCTGGCCGAAGACCTCGGCGGCACCTTCCACCACGTCATAGGCGACAACGTCCCCGACGCCCTGCTGGAGTTCGCCCGCGGGGTCAACGCCACCCAGATCGTCCTCGGCGTCAGCCGCCGCCGCTCCTGGCAGTCCGTCTTCAGCCCCGGCGTCAGCGCCACCGTCGCCCGCGAATCCGGACCCGACCTCGACGTCCACATCGTCACCCACGACGAGGCCGCCAAGGGCCGCCGCGGCCTGCCCGTCCCCCAGGGCGCGCGGCTCGGCAGACCCCGCCTCATCTGGGGCTGGCTCACCGGCCTCGCCGGCCCCGCCCTGCTCACGGTGCTGCTGAGTCAGGTCGTGCCCGAGCTCGGTCTCGCGAACGACATGCTGCTCTTCCTCACCTTCACCGTGGCGGCGGCACTGCTCGGCGGCCTGCTCCCCGCCCTCGCCTCGGCGGCCTTCGGGTCGCTGCTCCTGAACTACTACTTCACCCCGCCGGTCCACAAGCTCACCATCGCCGACCCCAAGAACATCGTCGCCATCGCGATCTTCGTCGGGGTGGCCGTGTCGGTGGCCTCCGTGGTCGACCTGGCCGCCCGCCGGACCCATCAGGCCGCCCGGCTGCGCGCCGAGTCCGAGATCCTCTCCTTCCTGGCCGGCAGCATCCTGCGCGGCGAAACCGCCCTCGACGCCCTGCTGGAGCGGGTGCGCGAGACCTTCGCCATGGAATCGGTGGCCCTGCTGGAACGCGGTACCGACGTGGATCCGTGGACGTGCGCGGGCAGCACCGGCCGCAACCCCGTCGCCCGGCCCGAGGACGCCGACGTGGACATGCCCATCGGCGAGAACATGGCCCTGGCCCTGTCCGGGCGGGTGCTGCCCGCCGAGGACCGGCGCGTACTCGGCGCCTTCGCCGCCCAGGCTGCCGTCGTACTCGACCGCCAGCGCCTGGTCGACGAGGCCGAGGAGGCCCGCCGCCTGATCGAAGGCAATCAGATCCGGACCGCGCTCCTCGCCGCCGTCAGCCATGACCTGCGCACCCCGCTCGCGGGCATCAAGGTCGCCGTCACCTCGCTGCGTTCCACCGACGTGGAATGGTCCGAGGAGGACCGGGGCGACCTCCTGGAGGGCATCGAGGACGGAGCCGACCGACTCGACCACCTGATCGGCAACCTCCTCGACATGTCCCGCCTCCAGACGGGCACCGTCGTCCCGCTCATCCGCGTGACCGATCTCGACGAGGTCGTCCCGATGGCCCTGGCCGGTGTCCCCGAGGACAGCGTGGACCTCGACATCCCCGAGACCCTGCCCATGGTCGCCGTCGACCGGGGCCTCCTGGAACGGTCCGTCGCCAACATCGTCGAGAACGCCGTCAAGTACAACCCGGCCGGCCAGACCGTGCACGTGTCCGCCAGTGCCCTCGCCGACCGTCTGGAACTACGCGTCGTCGACCGGGGACCGGGTGTCCCCGACGAGGCCAAGGACCGGATATTCGAGCCTTTCCAGCGGCACGGAGACGCTCCCGCGGGCACCGGGGTCGGTCTTGGGCTGGCGGTCGCCAGGGGCTTCCTGGAGGCCATGGACGGCACTCTCAGCGCCGAGGACACTCCCGGCGGCGGCCTGACGATGGTCCTCACCCTCCCCATCGCCGGGGACGCCCGTCCGGTGGCCGCCGAACTCCCGGCCGACGCCACGACGTGACCCGGCCCCCGGCCCGGGCGGCGTCCGGAATCGGGGTGCCCGATCCGGGACCGGAGTACGAGAGGGAGAAGGAGTCATGAGCGAGCGCAACCATGGGGTGGTGGCCGAGACCGGCCTGACGAAGAACCGGTACGGAGCCCAGATCCGCACCTCCGAGTCGATGTCCCTGCAGGACGCCCGCGAGTTCGCCCGTCAATGTTGCGTCAGGGACTGAGCGGGGAGTCCGGGAGCCGCCGGCAGCGACAGGGTCATGGTCAGGCCGCCTCCCGGGGTGTCCTCGGGGGTCAGCGTGCCGCCCATCGCCTCGGCGAGCCCCCTGGAGAGGGCGAGCCCGAGGCCGACTCCCGTGGTGTTGTCGGTGTCGCCGAGGCGCTGGAACGGTACGAAGGCGTTCTCCCGGTCCGCCTCCGGTAGGCCGGGCCCGCGGTCGACGACCCGGAGCTCGACGCGGTCGTCGAGCGCGCTCGCCGTCAGCACTACCTGACCGCCGGGCGGGGTGTGCCGGGCCGCGTTGTCGAGCAGGTTGGCGACCACGCGTTCGAGCAGGGGCGGATCGGCCAGTACGGCCGGGGCCCGTTCAAGGCTCCGGGTGTCGACGGCGGGAGCGTCCGCGGGCAGGCCGTCCAGCGCGGCGGGCAGCACCTCCATCAGGTCGGTGGCCCGAAGCTCCAGCTTCAGCGCTCCGGCCTGGAGCCGGCTCATGTCCAGGAGGTTCTCGACGAGCCGGTTGAGGCGGGCCATCGACTCGTCGGCGGTGGCGAGGAGGTCGTTGCGGTCCTCCTCGCTGAACTCCACGTCGCCGGCGCGCAGTGATTCGATGGCGGACCAGCCCGCGGCGAGCGGGGTACGCAGGTCGTGGCTGACCGCGGCGAGCAGTGCGGTACGCATCCGGTCGGCCGCCTTGACGGGTTCGACCTCGGCGGCCGCCTCGGCCAGCCGGGCCCGCTCGACCGCGACCGTGACGTGCGCGGCGAAAGCCGCCAGGACCCGCCGGTCGGAGGCGGGCAGCGGACGCCCCCGCAGGACGAGATGGATGTCGGGCCCGACCGGGACCCGGACGATCGACGGGTCGTTCGCGACCGGGTCTCCGCTCAGTTCGGCCGAGTCCATGCCGAAGGTCTCCCGTGTCCGTTCGAGCAGCGCGGGAACGGCCTGGTCCCCCCGCACGATGGACCCGGCGAGCGAGGAGAGCGTCTCCGCCTCGGCCGTCGCCCGTGCGGCCCTGCGCGACAGGCGCAGCGATCGGTCGACCGCCGCGGCGACGGTACTTGCGACCACCGCGAACACCACCAGCGCGAGGATGTTGTTCGGCTCCGCGATGGTGAACTCGCCGACCGGCGGGATGAACCAGTAGTTCAGCAGGAGCGAGGCCGTCACGGACGCGACCACCGCCGACACCACGCCGCCCACGCAGGCCACTCCGACCACGGTCAGCAGGAACAGGAGCGCCTCGCTGGTGAGGTTGAGGCTGCCCCTGGTCCGGTCGAGGAGGAACGTGAGCGCGAACGGCAGCACGAGCCCGAGGACCGGTCCGGCGATCAGCCGGGAGGTCGGCAGCGTCCGCCGCCTCGACGGCAACAGCCTTCCACTCCCGGCCCGTTCGTGCGTGACCATGTGGACGTCGATGTCCTCGGACAGCCCGACGATCGTCTCACCCGTGCCCCGCCCGGTGAGGAAGCGCTCGACGCGACCGCGCCGGCTCGTGCCGAGGACCAGCTGCGTGGCGTTCTCCGCGCGGGCGAACTCGGTCAGCGCCGTGGCCACGTCGTCGCCGACCAGGGAGTGGTAACTGCCGCCCAGGCTTTCGACGAGCGCGCGCTGGCGGACCAGCGCGGAAGCCGAGGCTCCCGCGGCCAGGCCGTCGCTTCGCGCTATGTGCACGGCGAGAAGGCCGCCGCCCGCCGAGCGGGCGGCGATCCTGGCCGCCCGCCGGATGAGCGTCTCGCCCTCGGGACCGCCGGTGATCGCCACGACCACCCGTTCCCGGGTCTCCCACACGCCCCCTATGCCGTGCTCGGCCCGGTACTTCTGCAGCGCCTCGTCCACCCGTCCGGCCAGCCACAGCAGGGCCAGTTCCCGCAGTGCGGTGAGGTTGCCCACCCGGAAGTAGTGGGACAGCGCCGCGTCGACCTTCTCCGGGGCGTGGATGTTCCCGTGCGCCATCCGCCGCCGCAGCGCCTCGGGCGGCAGGTCGACCAGCTCGATCTCATCGGCCCGGCGCACGACTTCGTCGGGCACGGTCTCGTGCTGCGGCACCCTGGTGATCTTCTCGACGACGTCGTTGAGGGATTCCAGGTGCTGGATGTTGACAGCGGTCACCACGTCGATCCCGGCCGCGAGCAGTGCTTCCACCTCCTGCCAGCGCTTGGCGGGGCTGCCTCCGGGGACGACGGAGTGGGCCAGTTCGTCGACGAGTGCCACCTCGGGCCGCCGTTCCAGGACGGCCGCCAGGTCCATTTCCGGGGACCGGCTGCCCCGGTAGCCAGGCTCCGCGCGGGGAACGACCTCCAGACCGGCCAGTTTCTCCTCGGTCAGGCGGCGTCCGTGGCACTCCACGAAGGCCACGACCACGTCCGTCCCGCGGTCGGCCCGGCGCCGGCCCTCGTCGAGCATCCGGTATGTCTTGCCCACACCGGGGGCTGCCCCGAGAAAGACCTTCAGCTTTCCGGGCCTGGCGACCACCTCGGCCACGACACGCGCCTCCCCACGCCGAAACCGCCCCGATCCGCGCAGGGGGGCTTCCCTTTCCCTGGGTGGCAGAGGCACACAAGTGCTGCTCACGATCATCATCGGGGGAAAACCGACCGGCTCACGGCAGAGCGCGAAGACATTGACGCTGCCCTGACACAGTCCATGTCGTACTGCCGCCCCTGCTGTACGCCGGCGCCCCGGTGTCACCTCCGTGGTCGTGGCGGGCGTCGTCATGGGCGGCTACGCGCTCGCTCTGGCCTGCACGCTCATCGCCGTACGCGCCGTGTGGGTCTTTCCGCTGTCCGCTCTGCTCCGGCGCAAGGGCGGCCGGGAGGCCGTGCTCGAACGGCTGCGACGTGCCCTCCACGTCCGCCGCGACCTGATCGGCCCGGAGGCCGCCGGCCTCCGGTGCCTCTACGACGACCACCGCATCGGCGACACCACCCGGCGCCGTCTCCCCGGACCTGGACGAGGCCCGCCTGTCCGACCTCTGACGTCCGCCCCGCGAACGGGCACGGCCTGTGGAGCGCTCCGCCGCAGGAGCGCTCCACAGGCCGTCGGCTTCTGGCCGTCAGCTTCCGGCAGCCGTGCCGAACTCGGTGTTCAGCATGTCGTCGAGGACGCCCAGGCCGCTCCAGTCGCCGTTGACCTGGCCGGTGAGCAGGTGCTTGCCGTCACGGGAGCCCATGGCACAGGTCCACGAACCGTACGTCGCACCCGCGTTGCCCCAGACCGTGGCGCCGGACGGCAGCGACCAGGAGAACACGCCCAGGCCGTACCGGGTGCCCGGGATCCACGGGACGGGTCCTGTGGTGTCGACGGTGGTGAACATCTCCCGCTGCTGTTCGGCGGGGAGCAGGTGACCTTGGAGCAGCGCGCCGAAGAAGCGCTGCAGGTCTCCCGTGGTCGAGATGATGCCGCCGGCCGCCCATGCGAAGGACTGGTTCATGTCGGTCGCGTCGTGGATCTCGGGCTGGGCGTCGGAGACGAAGAGGGTGGAGTAGTGCCGGGGGTGCGGCCCTCGGATCGTCGGTTCCGTGTCGGGCAGGTAGGTCCCGGTCAGCCTCAGAGGGTGGACGATCCGCTGGGTGAGCGCTTCGGCGAGCGTCCCGCCCGTGACCTTCTCCACGATCAGGGCGGCCAGGAAGTAGTTGGTGTTGGAGTAGAGGAAGGCGTCCCCCGGGGCGAAGGGCGCCGGGGTGGCCAGACCGATCCCGATCAACTGCTCGGGGGCGTAGGTGTCGTACCGGTGCTCGAACCACGCCGCGCCGATGCCCTTCTTGAAGAACTCCGCGTCGTTGCCGTAGTTGAAGATGCCGCTGGTGTGGTTGAGCAACTGGCGGATGGTGATCGCACGGCCGTCGTAGCCGTTGCCCGCCACCATCCCGGGCAGCCACTGCTCGATGGTGTCGTCGAGGCTCAGCCGGCCTTCGGCCGCCAGCTGCAGGACGAGCGTGGCGGTGAACGCCTTGGTCGTGCTCCCGATCCGGAACCGCTCGGACTGCCGGCGTTCCTCCCCGGTCCCGGTGTCGCAGACTCCTGCCGAACCGAACCACGTGCCGCGGTCGTCGCGCACCTCGACGACGATGCCGGGGGCGCCGCCCGGGGCGGTGGCGCGGTCCAGGACGTGTTGCATCGCGGAGCGGTCGGGGGTGGTCGCGACGGCCGCCGCGGGGACCGCCGACGTGCCCTCTGCGGTCGCCTCGGTGGAAAAGTTGCTGGTCATGTCGGTGTTCCTTTCGGGAGTTCGGGTTCGGTCGGTCGGTGGGTGGGTCGGTCGGTGGGTCGGTGGGTCGGTGGGTGGGTGGCTCGAATCAGGGAAGGGGCGGCGTCAGCGCGCCGGGTGGGCAGGCTCAGGAGTCCCGGTCGGTCGCGCCGTGGCACGCTCGGCCGTGGCACGCTTGGCGGTCACGATCACTCGTGCGGTGGTCCCCGCCGTGAGCAGCAGCACCGCGGCGAGGGCGAGCAGGGTGGCGGCGTCCGGATGGATCAGGGACTGTCCGCGCCACGCCTGCCAGGTCACCACCGCGACCAGCCCCGTGTAGCCGAGGGCGGCACTGCCGACCAGGCGGGCCCGTACCTTCTCGTCGCGCAGCCAGACGCGCTCGGCGGCCAGGGCGGCCAGTACGGCCGTGATCAGGAGAAGCACCTGGATGCCGTGCAGGGCGAAGAAGTGCGGTACCCGGAAGTCGCCGCCGGTCACGCTCCAGTTGGTGAGGGGCATGCCGTGACCGTCGGGGTCACCGATGCCGTGGCCCTGGTACATCTGCACGGAGTGGCCGTTGGCGTCGGTGACCGTACGGGAGTGGATCTCGGTGACCATCCAGAAGATCGGCACGACCATGCCGAAGGTGGCGAGCGCGAGACCGGAGCGGATGGCGCGGTTCAGCGCTGCTCCGCCCGTGCGCTGGATCAGGACGACGACGGCCAGGACCAGCTGCGCGATGACGATGACCATCACGCCGAAGGTGAGGAGCGGGACCAGGGCCAGGGTGACCGGGTCGGTCTGGTCCGCGTTGAAGTGGCTGAAGGTGCCGCGCGCCGCCTGGACGGTGATGGCTCCCACCTCCACGGTGGCGGCCACCGCGAAGACGGTTCCCAGCCATCGTCCCAGCCGCCTGCCCCTGGTCAGCTTGGTCAGCAGCCATGCCAGCGTGGCCGCGTAGAGGCCGAAGGCGAAGCCGAACTTGAGCGGCTTGACCCACACCGACTCGTCCAGCAGCGTCCGTCCGTCGACGACGGTACCGACGCCGGAGGCGAGCACCAGGCCGAACATGAGGACGGCGCAGACCATCAGCGGCCGGTGCCAGGCACGCACGGGGGCGAGCAAGGACGTCATGGGGGGCTCCGATCAGGGCGAGAGCAGCCCTCGTCCGGGCCCGCTCGGTTCACATCGCTTGTTCGCGAATGACTAAAAGCTAAATTGCTTTCACTCTTTCGTCAATCAAAAAATCGGCTCTGCCTGCATTCATACAGGTCACAGGGAAAATCTCTTGCAATGACCATGAAACCGAATGCAAATGCAGCCTCAAGAGATTTGCAATGAACTGGCCGTGAAAGCAATACTGGGCACCCACGCGCAACTGACACGGAGGCAATGCCGATGCCCGGAGGCAGACTGACCCACCACGAACGGCTGGAGATCGCGAAGGGGTTGGGGGACGGACTCAGCTACACCGACATCGCCGGGGGCCTGGGCCGGCCCATCTCCACCGTCACTCGGGAGGTGTCCCGCAACGGCGGCCCCGCCGCCTATCGGGCCGATGCGGCCCATCACGCCACCACGGGCCGCGCCCGCCGCCGCAAGCAGTCCCCGGCGGGCTCGCCGACGGCCGCCCCGAGCGCGGGCGGCGCGCACGGACGCGACCCGGAGGCTGTCCTCGAACTGGAGGAACAGTTCACGGCGATGATGGTCGGTACGGGTCTCCCGCGGATGACCGCCCGAGTGCTGACGTGCCTGTACGTCACCGATGGAGGCAGCCTGACCGCCACCGAGCTCGCCCAGCGCCTCCAGGTCAGCCCCGCCTCCGTCTCCAAGGCCGTCGGCGAACTCGAACAGCAGGAACTCATCAGGCGCGAACGCGACCCCGGCCGGCGGCGCGACCGGTACGTCATCGACGCCGATGCCTGGTTCCGGGGCTGGATGGCGAGCGCCCGGCAGAACGCCATGCTGGCCGACTTCGCCCTGCGCGGCGCCGAGGTCCTCGGTACCGCGACACCGGCCGGCACCCGGATGCAGGACATAGGCCACTTCTTCGAGCACGTCGGCCGGACCATGATCCAGGCGGCCGAGGAATGGCGGCAGGCCGATGCCGAAAGGCGGAGCACACCCGACTGAGGCGTCGGAGAACCGCTTCCCTTCGCCCGGCGGGGATACTGACCGCCATGCGCATCCGCATCGACGCCGTGGACCTGCCCGGCCTCATCTGCCCGCCCGATGCACAAGCCGGCGACCGGGCGGCGTACCGCAATGTCCACGTCGCCGTGCAACGCCGGAACCGCCCGGCCGAGCTCCTCGATCCGCAGCCCGGCAACGCCGCCTCCGCGACCTGGACCCTGGAGTGCACCACGACCGCGTCGCCGGCCGGCCTCGACGTGAAAGGGCCTCACGTACAAGGCGGTCCGGGAGGCCGGTTCATCTATCTGTCGTGGGGCGCGGTCGACGCGGCGGGTGCCTTCACCATGTTCCGCCGCGCCAAACTCATGCTCGACGCGGTACCCGCCGAGGCACTGGATGCCGCCGGCCGCGGCGGCCTGCTGGTGGGCAGCCTCGGCCTGACCGACCCGTGTGGCGCACCCCTGTGCGCACGGGTCGTACCTCCGGCCATCACCTGGAGTGCCGCCCCGTAGACGAGGAGTCGCCGAAGGACGGCCCGCCTGCTCCTTGGTGAACGCCCTCAAGGCCCTCAAGACGTACGCCTCCTCGATGAGGCTTTGCGTCGCCTTCCGGCACGCCACCGCGAAGATCTCCGGCCGTCCGGCCTCTGACGACCGTCCCCCGCAAGAGCCGCGTCAACATCGCGTCAGCGCACCGGGAAGGCGCGTCAAACATGCGTCAGCGGCGGGGACGCTTCCCGGCCGACGGGCATACCTTCGCCCAAGCGCCCCGGCCGTCCCGCCGGAGCGCCGTCGCACGCTCCCCACCAGGAGGAACACCATGTCCACGGCAACACGCCCCGAGGACCCCGAGCCTTCCGGACCCGTCCCGGCCGGACCTCTCCACGTCCCCGTCCGGCCGGGTCCCGCGGGCTGCTCGGCCCGCTTCTTCCGCACCCCGCCCGGGGAGCGCACGGCCGTCGGCTTCACCTCCGAGGCGCGGCTCGCCGCCACGCCGGGTTCCGGCCAGACCTGGATCAGGCTCTCCGAGCCCGCGCCGCGGGCCCTCGCCGAACCACTGGGCGTACGCCGCCTCACGGTCGACCCGCAGTTCTCCGCCCCGGCTCCCCTCCCCGTCACCGCCAAGCCGCTTCCGGCCTGGCGCGACCGGGACCCGCAGCACATCGGCGTCCTGCGCGTGACCGGGGCCGCCGCGGTCGTGTCCTGCATGAACCTCCTGATCGGCTGAGGGGTATCCGTGTCCATCACCTCCATCTCCTCCGCCGAAGGCCGGGTTTCCGCCTCGGACACGTCGCCGAGCCCGTACGCCTCCGTGGAGCTGTCCATCTGGCCGGCCTCCTCCCGCCCGGCTGCCGAAGGCGACGTCACCATCGCGGACGTCTCCCTCACCGAGGCCGCCGACCGGTTCGGGACCCCGCTGTACGTCCTGGACGAGGGCGAGGTCCGCGACCGCTGCCGTGCCTACCGCACCGCCTTCCCGGACGCGGACATCGTGTACGCGGCCAAGGCGTTCCTGTGCCGCGCCATGGCCCGCTGGGTCGAGAACGAGGGCCTGGGCCTGGACGTCTGCTCCGCGGGCGAACTGGGTCTCGCCATGACCGCCGGCTTCCCGGCCGAGCGGATCGTGCTGCACGGCAACGCCAAAAGCCCCGAGGACCTGTACACCGCCGTCCGGCTCGGAGTCGGCCGCATCGTCCTCGACAGTACGTCGGAGATCGCCCGGCTGGCCGAGATCGTGTCCCCGAGTGAGCGCCGGCAGGTCATGCTCCGGGTCGTGCCCGGCATCGCGGCCGGCGGCCACGCCAAGATCCGCACCGGTACGGAGGACCAGAAGTTCGGCCTGTCCATCACGGACGGCTCCGCCCAGCACGCCATCGCCCGGATCCTCGCCCAGCCCCGCCTCGAACTCGTGGGACTGCACTGCCACATCGGTTCCCAGATCTCCTCGGTCAAGCCCTACGTGGCCGCGGTGCGCCGGATGATCGGCCTGATGACCCAGGTACGGGACCACCACGGCCTGGAACTCACCCAGTTGAACATCGGCGGCGGTCACGGCATCGCCTACCGCCCCGGCGAGGACCGCCTCGACATCGGCATGCTGGCCCGCCGGATCCACGCGGAGCTGAAGGACGGCTGCGCCCACGCGAAGCTGCCCGTTCCGCGCCTCACCATCGAACCCGGGCGCGCCCTCGTCGGCCCCGCCGGCGTGGCCGTCTACCGGGTCCTCACGGTCAAGGAGACCTCGGGGCGTACGTTCGTCGCCGTCGACGGCGGGATGAGCGACAACCCGAGGCCCGCCCTCTACGGAGTCCGGTACGCGCCCCGGCTGATCGGCCGCCGCTCGACCGCCGCGCCCTCCCTGGTGACGGTGGTGGGCCGGCACTGCGAGGCGGGCGACGTACTGGCGGACGAGGTCCTGCTGCCCGGCGACGTGCGGCCCGGCGACCTCCTCGCGGTGCCCGCCGCCGGCGCGTACCACCTGTCCATGGCATCCGGCTACAACCTGATCGGCCGCCCGCCCGTGATCGCGGTCCGGGACGGCTCCGCGCGGATGCTCGTACGCCGTGAATCCCTGGACGACATGAGCCGCCGGGACATCGGCCTGTAGGTCACGACCCGGACTCCCGCCCCCACCGTGGCCGATCCGGCCGCCCTGCACGACGTACGGCCTCCCGGAACCGCACGCCGGCTGACCGGCTGGGAGCCGGGTGCGCGGGCGCGCTCGTACATCGAGGAGGCCGTCTCGGCGGGAGAGCTCCGGCGGGGCGCGGCGACATCGTCATCGCAGCGGCCGGGGAGCTGAAGGAGTCGAGGGCCGCCGCGCAGGACACCGCGGCCCTCACCGCCGACGGCGTCACCGGCATCGTGCCGGTCTCGCTGCCCGTGTGCCTGATCCCGACGACGATCGGCGCCCTGCTTTGCGCCATCGGCATCGCCGGGATGGACCGGCTCGTCCAGCGCAACGTACGGGCCATGTCCGGGCGGGCCGTCGAGGCGGCGGGCGACGTCGACACCCTCCTCCTGCTCTCCTCCCGGCTACGGCCCTCTCAGCAGCCGAATTTGGCCTTGGCCGCGTTGGTGAAGGCGGTGAACAGCTCCCGCGGAGCGGGTGCACCGGTGGTGCCGAGGGATTCGGTGTAGCGGAAGCCGGTCTCCATGGCGAAGTACGTGGGCTTGCCGGAACATTCGGTGACGGTGTGGGTGGCGTCGAACCCCTGCCCCGTGAACCCATGGGACTTCCGGATCCCCGCGATGACTGCGGGGTCCCGGGTCGTGGAGAAGGTGGCGTAGGCCTGCTCCGCACCCTCGCCGGCGGCGGTTCCGCAGCTCCAGGTGGCACCGGAGTCCTGGACTGTCTCCCGCAGGACGGCCGGGAGCGTGAATCCGGGCAGACCGCACGCACTGCCCGCCGTGGCCAGGCGCTGCGGTGCCGCCGGGGCGATACGGTCGGGGGCGGCCAGCGGTGCGGGCGGGGTGCAGCCCGCTCGGGTGCCGATCCGGTTCGCGGTAGCGGTCAGCAGCCGGACCAGTGTTCCGGGATCCGCTCTGTCGGGGGCGTACGCCTCGACCAGACCCGCCTGGGCGGCCGTACAGGCCTCCGGAAGCTGAACCCAGGCGCGGCCGGAGGCGGCGCCGCCGCCCGGGAAGAACGACACCGTCGAGGCGTCGGGCCATCGGCCGCCGGTGAAGGCGAAGTCGCCGCGTTCGCTGGTGGCTTGGATGTGCAGGCGCTGGGTGCCGGAGCCGGGCAGCGCTGCCGCGCTGCGCTCGATGACACAGTCCAACCCGATCTTGCCGTCGTCCGCGCCGCTCCGAGGGCCGGGCCGGTCAGAGATCCTGCCCGCCCCGGTGAGGACCTCCTCGGCGGCCTCAGCGGTCACTACGCCCCCGCAGAGGGCGGAGTCGGCGAACGTGTTCGTGTTCAGCCACAGGTGCAGACCGCTCAGAACGGCCGCAGCGGTGACGGTGGCGGCGAGCGACTTGCGCGGGAACGTGGCAGCCCGCTGCGGGGGTGTGGTCATCGGGGTCTACTTCCTGGTGCGGAGGGCGGAGTAGGCGTCCTCGCGGCCGGTGATGTAGCTCTGCCTGGCCTCGCCCTTGGCGTGTTCGTGGGCCACGGACCCGTTGGCTCCCTGACCGGTCGCGAAGGAGTCCATCAGCGAGTTCGTCGCGCCCACGCCGGCTGCGGCGTCCGAGCTCTCCTTCTTGAGCGCCATGGCCTCGTGTTCCGCCGCGACGTCCTTGGACCATTCGTAGGTGGCGGCGTCGATCAACCGCTGCGCCGGGTCGCCGACGACCGGGAACTGGGTGACGAGTCCGCCGAAGCCGTGGTAGCCGTACCGGGCGGCGTCGTTCATGTTGCCGATCTTGGTGTCACGGTCGTCGAGGGTGACGTCGGAGCCGATGGCGTTCATGGCTCCGAAGACCTCGCCGACGTGGCGGGCACGGTTGTCCCAGTCGCCGACGACGCTGCCCGTCTCGCCCGGTCCGGCCGGCTTCGCGTGGGTGAGGTACTCGGCGGAGTACCGGCGCTCCGATTCGTACATCACGTCGTAGGCGGTGATGGGCTGGCCGGTGGGGCCCGTTCCGACCTCGCCGTCGGCGACGCCGCGCATGACCCGGAGCAGGCTGTGCTTGCCGCTGGTGATGCTGGAGTCGTCACCGTGAGCGGTGATGCCGTCCTGCCCGATCGGGCTGCCGGGCGAGGTGCCGCTGAGGATGGAGTGGGTGTCGGCGGTGTAGTCGACCAGGGCCCGGCCCAGCGGGGCCTTGAGGTTGTCGGCGATCGTGTCGCCCTTGCCGTCGGCGTCCAGGACGGAGATGGTCTGCTGCATGACCCGTGCCTCGGCCTCGGAGTGGTGGCCGTAGTTCGCCGACGCGACGCCTGGTTCCCTGCCTGTGGTGGAGGCTTCCAGTGCCAGGCCGAGACCGGTGCGGGAGTCCTCGCCCTCGGACTCGAGGTCACGGTTGGTCTCGAAGTTGCCCTGCCAGACGGGGGTGTCGTCGAACTTCCAGTCCCGGTCCTTGAGCAGGTACCGGAGGTTGTCGTTGTTGCCGTCGGGGCCGGGGTCGAAGTAGGAGGTGGAGGCGTCCGGGTTCTTCGACATGATGCCGAGTACGCCGTCGAGGGGGTCGTTGGCGAACCAGCCCTTGTTGCTGCCGCCGAAGTCGCCGTTGAGATCCCAGACGTCGGGATCGCCGCCCTGCTTCTTGTCCTCGGCCTTGCGGATGTCCGAGGCCAGGTCGTGCAGGAACGGGGAGGAGTAGCCGTCACCGTTCTGCATGAGGGTGACCAGGCTCTGGTAACCGCGGACCTTCTGGCCGTGGTCCCGGCTGATGGCGTTGGGCGAGTCCCCGATCTGCCTGAGGTCGTAGCTCTCCAGCCCGGCCTTGTTCAGCTGTGTCCGGAAGTTCTTGTAGAAGTCGGACTTCGGGTCCCGCATCGCGTTGGACAGCGAGTTGGCCAGGCCCTTCTGCAGCTCCAGGTAGCGCTGCTTGTTGCCCTTGTCGTCACCGTACGCGTGATCGTTGAGCTTGTTGGTGAACTTGAGCGTGTTCTCCGCGCCCATCCCGTTCAGGAAGGTCTGGGTGAATTCCGGCCGTGCGGAGTTGTCCCGGAAAGAACGGTTCAGCTCCGCGTAGTCGGCTTCCGGGACTTTCTCGCCGCTGTTGATGCGGGTGGCGATGTCCTCGGCGTTGCGGGCTTCGTAGACCTCGATGTCACCCTGGGCTCCGGCGTTGAATCCGTCGAGGGTCTCGTCGTTGCCCTTGCCCAAGGCGTCCTTGTTGCTGTCGACGACCACGGCATCGAGAGCGATCTTCACACCCTGGTCGGCCTCGGAGACGGCTTTCACGCAGTCGTTGATGTGCTGCTGCCACGTGGCGACCGCGGTGCGGATGGTGGTCTCACCGTCCGGGTCGTGGTGGATGGCGCTGCGTTCCTGCGCAGTGAGCTTCGCGTAGTCGTAGGCGACGTTCCCTTGCTCGGAGACGGTCATGCCGGCTTTGATCGCATCGTCCCGCGCGCTCTCCACCCTTTTCCTGAGGTCGGTGAACTGGCCGTGCGCGTCGCGCAGCAGGCCGGCGACGGCCTTGGCCTGGATCTGCGCGGCGGAGTACTCGTAGCGAGTGGCCGCGAAGCTCGTATGCGCCACCCCGGCACTGATACCGGTCCAGCTCCCACCCATGGTGATCTTCTGGACGCTTTCGCCGTACCGGCTCTCGACCTTCTTCAGCTCACCGGCCATGGAATCCCATTGGCCGGCCGCCGTCGTCAGCAGGCTCAGGTCCGTGGTCATCACTTCGTGGTACGTCAGCACCTGCCACCCCCTACAGCCCGTTGAGCTTCGACTGCGAACCGACCGGCCGGAACTGGTCACCCAGGCCGATGTCATTGCGCACGAAGAGCCCCGAGGCACCCCGCAGGGCGCTCTTCTCGGACCCCAGCCTCCCCATCAGGACCTTCACCTGCCTGTCCCACGTGTCCGCGACCTTTTTCAGGCCCGGAGCGGTGTCCCAGCCCTCGAAGCCCTTGACCGCGGTGTTCGTCGACTCGTCCGCGTGCTCCGTCGCGGTCTTGGTGTTCGGCTGCAGCTCGGTCTCGATCGTGTTCGCCGCTGCCGTCTTCTCCGCCGGCGTGGAACCGAAACTTCCCGCCCCACCCGGGGACAAGGGCCCGGGCGGCGCGCT
This sequence comes from Streptomyces sp. NPDC001502, assembly GCF_042894785.1. NCBI lineage: Bacteria > Bacillati > Actinomycetota > Actinomycetes > Kitasatosporales > Streptomycetaceae > Streptomyces > Streptomyces sp. NPDC001502. The sequence continues at coordinate 61,475 of NZ_JBIAVW010000027.1, read as the reverse complement.
GTTCAACCGCATCTCCACCTGATGACCCGTGGCGCCCGCGTGCGCCACGGCCCACTCCCGATCGAACTCCCCCGGCATGTTCCACCTTCCCCCAACGGCGTTTCCGGATCATAAACATGGCGCTTACACATGATCCAGATAACAGAGCGTCAAGATTTCCATGGCTGCGACAGCACCTGGGATTTGAGGACGTGGCCGGAGCCGTGTTCTGCCGGCTCCTGGTCTCGCGGGTAACTGGACGCCGCCTTACTGGTGCTCGCGCCCGGCGGTTCTGGCACTTCGGCTCCGGCCGGCCACCCGTGGCCGTGGCGCTGGCGGTGTGGGGCCTGGTCGGAATCGGTGTCACACCGGCCCTGCACCAGCGGGTGATCTCCCTCGCCGGCCCGGGCGGGGACCTGGCCGCCCCCTGGGTGCCTCCGCCGTCAACGCCGGGACCGCCGTCGGCGCGGCGCCCCGCCGGTCCTCGGAGTGTCGTCGGAGGCGCGTCAAAAGTAGCGGCGGGCTGAAGACCACGCCGCGCAGCCCCCTCGACTGGAAGTGGGGGGCGGCGTCGTGGGCAGGGATGCCGTCGATCGCATTTCGAGAACGGCAACGTGAAGGTCCAGGCCGTCGACGTTCACCGAGCGGTGGAACGGCTGCGGGAGCTGGTTGAGCCGCCGGTGATTGCGGTGTGCGAACGTGCCGGTCAGCGGCCAGGCCGGATATCCGCGGGCTCCCCGCGGACCGGAATCCGCTCAAGCATCAGGCGCCGACGGATCCTTCACGCTTGTGCTTCGATCAGAAACCGGTGGTCGTGCACCGTGAACCCGCCCGTGATTCTGATGTGCTGATCGGTTCGGCGCAGTGCCGGCTCATACTCGGAGGGCTCGAATCCGGGGAACTGCCAAGGGATGGCGCGTAGTTGGAAGACGACTGCCCCGACGTCGCGGAAGGTGTAGCGGCTCATCTCCTCTCGCGCTGTGATCACGTGAAGGCCCACGCCTTCCAGTGCCTTTACGGCAATGTCCAGGGTCCAACTGTCGGGGTGGGCCGGCGAGGGGATGCCGACGGCTTCATTCAGTTCCAGCTGGTTGCGGCTGCCCACCTGCTGGGTGAGGAGTCGGCCACCCCGCGCGAGCGCAGTGCGGATGCTTGCCGGATCCAACACTCCGTGCCGGTTGAGGATGAGCTCGAAGGGGCCGGAGGGCAGGTTCGAGCCCGATGCGTGATGGACCTCCACTCCCAGAGGAGAAAGGCGTTGCCGGGCCACGCGGATGTTGGGCACCCAGTTCTCGGTGGCCACGGTCTGCGGTGGCAGCGGGGCGAGCGAGGCGAGGAATTCACCGCCGCCGGTGTCGATGTCCAGGAGGCTTCGCGAGCGCGGGATCAGGGCGCGGGCGTGTTGCTCATAGTCCCAGGAGGGGCCATCGCCGTCCGCCCGGCCCTTCAGCCAACTGAAGTCCCAGCCCGACATGGTGGCCTGTTGGGCTTCCGCGACGTGCGTCTCGTAGTCGTTGGCGGTCGTCATGGGGGCACGCTAGCCCCACGCCTGTCGGGGAGCGCTACGGATTTTGTTCGCCGGGATGCCTTCACGGGGGCGCCCCGCTTCGCCATCGGCTCAGCAGCCCGCGCCGCCGACGGGCTGACCACCTGAAGCGGCGACCGTCACCGTACGGGCAGCTGCGCCGCGACGATGACGTTCCCGTACAGGTCTGCGAAGTGCAGGGAGCGGTTCTCACCCTCCTCCCGCTCGTCCCACACCCGCACGCCGTGACCGCGCAGGTGTCTGCCGGTCTGCCGCACATCGGCCGTGTACAAGACCAGCAGGGGCTGACCCCCACACTGACGGCCGATCAACTCCCGTTCCGGCGGTGTGGTCGCAGGCATCAGCCAGAGGCCCGCCTGCGCCTGGCCGGTCAGACCGATGTGCAGATAGCGGTAGCCACCAGCCGTCTGATCGTGCAGGACCGAAAAGCCCAGGACGTCTCGGTAGAAGCCCAGGGCGGCCTCGGCGTCCGCGACGAGCACCACCATGCGGCCGAGCGCGGAGAACAGGTTCTGGCCGGGAGAAGGAGCCATGAGTGAAACCTCCGAGAGGGCGGTCCAGCGGGTCATCCGGCCCGTCGACACACACGACGGTTACACGTGCAGAGCAGCACTGCCCGAGGCTAACGGTCACGATCACAACACGCTATGCAGGAGGGCTCGACCCGAATGCTGGACGATGTTACACAGGACTCCAGCTAGAGTTACACGTGTAACATTCACTGTCCACCCAAGCCACGGAGGCCCCGGATGACCGCGCCTTCCCTCCCTCGGTGGGAACAGCCGCGGACGCGTCCCCCGGCCTCCCCCCTGAGTGTGCTGCTCGCGTCACCTCTGGTCGGCATCTCCGGCGAGGGAACCGTCGTATCGCTCGGCGCGCTGCTCTGCTGTGCGGCCCTGTGCCGTACCAGGAAGTCCGGAGCGTAGATGTCCACCTCACCCCAGCCGATGCCGCTGCCCTTCTCCTGGGCCGACCAGGAACGTCACCTCGTCAGCCACCTCTCGGGGCTGATCCGCCTGGACACGTCGAACCCACCGGGCAATGAAATCGCCGTCGCGCGCCACCTGGCCCACGAGCTGTCCCGCTCCGGCATCTCACACACCGTTCTGGAGTCCGAGCCCGGACGCGCCAACCTCGTCGCCCGGCTACCCGGGACGGGACAGGAACCGCCGCTCATGCTGCTGGGCCACGCGGACGTGGTCGGCGCCCAACCCGATGGGTGGACTCATCCGCCCTTCTCGGGCGAGGTGGCCGACGGTCGCGTGTGGGGTCGGGGGGCGCTGGACATGAAGGGCCAGATCGCCGCGAGCCTGCTGATCATGCAACTCCTCGCCGGGTATCGGATACCGCTGCGCCGCGACGTGCTGCTCGTGATCACCGCCGACGAGGAAGCGGGCAGCCGGCGGGGTGCCTACTGGCTGTGGGAGAACCACCGCAGCCTCGTCGAGGCCGAGTTCGCGTTCAACGAAGGCGGCGGCCAGCGCTTCATGACGCCCGGCGGTCCCGTCTACACCGTCCAGGTGGCCGAGAAGGGAAACGCCCGGATGCGGGTCACCGCCCGCGGGCCGGGCGGCCACGCCTCCGTCCCGCGGGCGGAGTCGGCGGTCTTCACGCTGGCCGAGGCCCTGCTCCGGCTGCGCGCGTTCGCCCCAGAGACCGTGGTGCATCCGGCCTCGCGACGCATGCTCGCGACTTTGGCGGACCTGCACCCGGGCGCGGGCGCGAAGGCCATCGGGCGGCTGCTGCGGGACCCGAGCTGGGAGCGGGCGAACGCCCTGCCCATCGATCCCGTCCTGCGGGAGTTCGTCGTCGCCGGACTGCACAACACCGCCACTGCGACACTGCTGTCCGCGGGACAGCGGCAGAACGTGGTGCCCGTCGAGGCGAGCGTGGTGCTGGACGGACGGCTCCTTCCGGGCGAGCTGCCCGATCGGTGGGTGGCCGAGGTCCAGAGGGCACTCGGAGATCGTGTCGAGGTGGAGCTGCTGCACGGCAGAGTGAGCCACGCCGGCCACGACGACCCGGAGCTCCTGCGGGTCCTGGGCGATACCGTCGCGGCCCACGAACCGGGGGCGCGGCTGCTGCCGTACATCAATCCGGCCGCCACGGATGCCCGGGCCTTTCCCGAAACGAAGGTCTTCGGGTTCTTTCCCTCCGCGAGCGACGCGGACATCATGCGGCTCATCCACGCACCTGATGAGCATGCCCGGATCACCGACCTGATGTTCGGCGGGCGCTGCCTGCTCGACGCGGTCCTCAGACTCTCCAGATGAAAGGAGCCACCCCCATGGGTGTTGTCATCGAGACCCTGACCGGAAAGGTCGAGGGCACCGCCGAAGACGGGCTGTCGGTCTTCAGGGGCATTCCCTACGCCCTTCCGCCGGAAGGGCCTCTACGGTTCCGGGCGCCCGCCCCGGTCCCCGCCTGGGATGGCGTCCGGCCGGCCACGTCGTTCAGTGCCGCACCACCACAGTTGCCGATGGTTCCCGGAATGCCCCCGGCCTGGCGACCGGAGGACGGCCTGGACTGCCTCAGCGTGAACGTGTGGACCCCGGGAGGCGCCGGCGACCGGCTGCCGGTGATGGTGTGGATCTACGGCGGGGGGTGGAAGACGGGCCACTCCGCTGATCCGAGCTACGACGGCGAGGTGCTCGCCCGGGGCGGCGTGGTCATGGTGACGTTCAACTACCGGGTCGGGTTCGAGGGATTCGGCTACGTACCGGGGGCACCCGCCAACCGGGGTTTCCTCGACCAGGCCGCGGCACTCGTATGGGTACAGGAGAACATCGCGGCCTTCGGCGGCGACCCGGACAATGTGACGATCTTCGGCGAGTCCGGCGGAGGCGCGTCCGCCGCCGCCCTGCTGTCCGCACCGGCCGCGCGCGGCTTGTTCCGTCGTGCCATCGTCCAGAGCATGGCCGGGCGGTTCCTGGCCGAGGAGGAAGCCCGGCGGATCTCCGTCATGATCGGGGAAGCGGCCGGCGTGGGCCTCGACGGTCTGGCATCCGCATCACCCGAGGCGCTGCTGGCAGTACAGGACGTGGCACTGCCCGCGATGCGAACGAATCCGGCGAACTGGACGACGCCCGAGGCCATCACCGCGTTCTCGCCCGTCATCGACGGCATCACCGTGGTCGACAAGCCATGGCTCGCACTCCGTTCGGGGTGCGCACGCGACGTCGACCTGATCTCGGGCTACACGCATGACGAGTTCACCCTGTTCGCCATGGAACGCGGCCTCGTCAAGATCAGACTCGGCGCGATGGTCAGGGCCATGCCCATGATGCTGTCGACGGCACGCGCGGGATTCCGCGACCGGGCATCGCGAAAGCCGGCGCAGCCGTCGGCGAAGATCCGCGACCTCGACCTCGGTGCCGTCACCGAAGGGTTGAGGCTCGGCCGCCAGGCCGCCGACGACTACCGCGACGCCCACCCGGACCTCACCGACCCCCAGCTGTACGTCGAGATGTTCTCCGACGCGCTGTTCCGGATGCCCGCGACGTGGCTGGCGCAGGCGCACGCCGACGCGGGCGGCCGCGCCTGGCTCTACGACTTCACCTGGAGCAGCCCCGCCTTCGGCGGAGCCCTGGGCGCCTGCCACACCGTGGACATACCGGCGACCTTCGGCCACACGCGAGGGCCTCTGGCCGGGTTTCTGTTCGGCGGCAAGCTCCCGCCCCAGGACTTCACGCGCCTGTCCGAACGGCTCCGTGCCTCCTGGATCTCCTTCGCCGCCACGGGGGATCCCGGCTGGGAAACCTTCACAACGGCACGGCCGACGACCCGGCTCTGGGACACCGAACCGTCGGTCGTCGAGGACCCGCTCTCGGCATCCCGCCGCATCTGGCACAAGGAGTCCGGTCTCTGACGACCCGGGAACGCATCGAGGTGGGGGTGCCGCCCGCGCCCGCATGCGTTCTCCTGACGGCTGATCAGAGAACGGCCGCGAGACGAGCACCGGTTCGGTGTTCGTCTCGCGGCTGCGACCGGGCCCGGTACGGGTCAGCGCAATGGGCACCCTGTTCTGCCGGCACCTGCCGGCACCTGCCGGGAACCGGGCCGAGGTCAGTCGCTATGACTCGGGCGGCGCTTCTGCCAGGCCGGTGACTTCCCGCACGTGCAGCAGGCTCGGCGCGGCGAGCACGTCGTGCAGCTGCTGGAAGATCTGCCGCGCGGCGACCGCGTTCCAGTCCGCCGGGAGCAGCTCGCTCGGCAGCCCGGGGTCGAGGTAGGGCAGGCGGCGCCACTGGGTGAGCATCGGGACGTAGTGGCGGAAGGCCTCGCCGCTGTCGATGTCGTGTTGCTGCGCGAGTCCGCCGGCGACGGAGCCGTAGGCCTGGGTGAACCCCGCGTACTGCTCCTGGATCGCGGGGAAGTCCCACCACGTGCTCACTGTCTCGGGCAGGTCGCTGAAGGCGGCGTAGTCCGCGGCGAACAGGTGGACGTAGTCGCTGAGCCCGAGCCGGACGAGCATGTCGCGGGCGCCGTCCAGGAGACGGCCGGGCGCCAGCCACACGCCCGGGGCGATGTTCCCGAAGCCGAGCCAGGTCAGCCGGGTGCGCAGCTGGTAGCGGTAGGAGCGCTCGGATTCCGGTACGGAGAAGACGGCCATGGCCCAGCCGTCGCTCAGCTTCGCCGGTTCCAGGCTGCCGAAGATGCGCCGGTCGCCCTCGTCGAAGACGGGGTGCGCGGCGGGGCTGAGCCGGTAGCCGGTGGCCCCCCGGCGCTCCGGTTCGAGGACGCCCTTCTTCTTCAGCCGGGAGATCGCCGAGCGCGCGGCCGGACCCTCGACGTCCAGCTCGGACAGCAAGGTGATCAGGTCGGCGACGGAGATCCAGCCGCCGAGGCGGCGCAGGAACGCCCCGTAGACCGTGTTGATCAACGAGCTGGGCCTGAGAGGACTGTCCGCCATGATCGCCTTCCGTCGTATGCGGTCGCGATCCTACCGAGCCGGCGGAACGAGGCACCTGCCGGGCCATGGCCATGGCCTTGGCCCGGCAGGTGCGCAACGAGGGGCCGGCGGGTCCTCGTCATCGCGCCGCGGGCGACTGCCACACCGGTGCTTCCGCATAGGCGCCGGCCAGGAGGTGGCCCGCTCCGGGAGCCACTGCCGGAAGGTCCAGGGCGCGCAGCATCTGGTGGGCCGTGCACACGGCCGCCGAGACGACGGGCTTGCCGAGGAGCTGTTCGGCTTCCTCGATGGCGCCCAGCGAGGGCATCTGCACGCAGGCGGAGAGCACGACGGCGTCGGCGCCGCTGTGGTCCAGGGCCTTGGCGAGCCCGGGGAGGCGTGCGGGGTCGTGCGCGGCGACATCGAGGTTGTTCGGGATCTCCAGGGCGGTGTAGTCGAGGACCTCGATGCCCTCGTGGGTGAGGTAGTCGACGACGGTTTTCGTCAGCGGGCGCATGTACGGAGCGATCAGCGCGATCTTCTTCGCCTTGAGGGTGTGCAGGCCGTGGACCAGGGCGCCGGCGCTGGTGACGACGGGGGCGGCGGCTCCGTTCTCCACCGTACGAAGGTGCAGGCGCTCCTCGGAGGTGCGGTGGTAGCCGAGACCCATGCTCATGATGGCGACCAGGCAGGCGTAGCCGAGTACGTCCACGTGCGCGTCGGAGAGCTCGACGGCGCAGCGGTCGGAGTCGGCGTCCATGGCCCTGAGCTGTTCCGCGGTCACATGGGTCATGCGCATCCGGCTGGAGTGGAAGGTGAAGCGCTCCGGGGCGACGGTTTCCCGGGCGCGCAGGATCGCCGGGACCTCGGTCTCCATGGTGACGTTGGAGCTCGGCACGATCTGGCCGATGCGAAAGGTGCGGGAGGCACGGGCAGTGCGGGAGGTACGGTCGGGCACGGTCGCTCCTCAGCGGGCGTCGACGACGGGGTTGGTCAGGGTGCCGATCAGCTCGACCGTGGCCTCGACGGTGTCACCGGGCTGCAGGAACTCGGGCGGGACCATGCCCGCTCCGACACCGGCGGGCGATCCGGTGGCGATGACGTCACCGGGTTCCAGGGTGACGCCGGAGGAGATGTCGGCGATGAGGCGGGCGACGGGGAAGAGCATGTGCCGGGTGTTCGACTTCTGCTTGGTGACGCCGTTGACGCGCAGCGAGAGGTCGAGGGCCATCGGGTCGGGGATCGCGTCGCGGGTGACGACCACCGGGCCGAAGGGGGCGTAGGAGTCCTGGCCCTTGGAGAAGAACCACTGGCCGGAGCGGCGCTGGTCGCGGGCGCTGATGTCGTTGACGATGCTGAAGCCGAAGATGTGGTCGTACGCCTCCTCCTCGCTCACCCGGAAGGCCGTGCGGCCGATGACGACGGCGAGCTCGCACTCCCAGTCCAGCTGCGTGGTCAGGTCGGCGTTGTGCAGGATCGGCTGGCCCGGTCCGGTGACGGCCGTGGCGGGCTTGCTGAACAGCACCGGTCGCGAGGGGCGCTCCTTGTCGGTGTCCAGGCTGCGGCTGGACTCCTCCACGTGCTCCACGTAGTTCAGTCCGACTCCGATGATCTTGCCGGGGCGCAGTGGGGCCCGCAGGGACACCTCGTCGAGCCGGTGGACGGCCTCGGCGGGCCAGGCCGCGGGGCCGTCGGCCAGCAGGCCGCGCGCGGTTTCCTGGGCGGCCGCGCCGGCCCGGATGAACGACAGCAGGTCCAGGGGCAGTTCCACGGCGGCCCGCTCGGCCAGGACGGCGAGGTCGACGACGAGGTCGTCGACCTGTGCCCCGAGGCGCGGGGACGCATCGTTGAGGGTGTAGCTGACCAGCCGCATGGGGGGCTCCTTGCGTATGAGGGGATGGTGCGGAGGGGGCGGGCCGGCGGCGTCACTCAGGTGGTGCCGCCGCCGACCCGGTCCGGGCGGTGCGGGGCGTTGCATCGCGCCCGGCTCGGTGCTCCGCCGTGCCGGCGCCGGTGTCAGGGCCGGCGGCGTCCGGTACGGCGGAGCGGTTCAGGGGGAGCGGTTCAGGCGGTGGGCTGGTGCCCACCGTTGTCGGTGTACGCCTCTTCGCGGTGGAAGCCGAGCGAGCGCATGACGGGGAAGTCGTTGAAGGAGAAGAGGCAGGCGTCCTCGGACTCGTCGAGGTTGTGGTGCTCGTGCCAGGCCCAGGAGGGGACACAGAACATGTCGCCCTTCTTCCACTCGAAGCGCTGTCCGGCGATCACCGAGACACCGTGCCCCTTGGCCGCGGTGTAGATGACCGACCCGGTGTGGCGGTGCGCCTGCGTGGCCTGACCGGGGCGCAGCAGCTGCATGTGCGCACCCATGGTGGGCATGACCGAGCCGCCCGTGACCGGGTTGGTGTACTCGGCGATCACCCCGTCGTACGGGGATCCCTCGGTGGCCTTGGCCAGATTGCGCAGGGCCTCGTAGGTGGGCTCCCAGGGGAACGCCAGCAGCGGAGAGTACGGCCTGGTCCACTTCTCCACGCCATAGGGCAGCAGGTTCGCACCGTACGTCAGCACGGAGGAGTTGATGATCTTTCCGGGGGTCTGGTACAGCTCGGGGTGGACCTCGTAGAACCCGGCGTCCAGGGCGTTGACCAGGGGGATGTCGAGTCCGTCCTGCCAGATGACGGGGGCGTCGGCAGCCTCGTTGCCGTGCTCGTGCCAGGTGCCGTTCGGAGTGATGGCGAAGTCTCCGGGACCGACCTTCAGCTTCTGACCGTCGACGATGGTCCAGGCGCCCGTGCCCTCGTGGACGAAGCGCAGGGCCGCGGCCTGGTGGCGGTGGGCGGTCATGGCCTCGCCGGGGCCCATGATCTGCAGGCCCGTGTAGAGGAGTCCGACCGCGGCGCTGACGTCCTTGCGGCCCGGGTTGACGAGCATCACCACGCGGCGGCCGGCGTCGTCGGCCTTGACCAGGTCGAGGGCCTTGAGGACGTGGGGGCGCAGTTCGCTGTAGCGCCACAGGACGGGGACGGACTTCGGCTGCGGGTACCAGGGCTCAATGTCGTTGGCGACGGTCCACAGCGCGCCTGCTTCGAGCTGGGCGAGTTCGCTGTAGAACGCGGCGAGTTCAGGGGAGTCGGATACCCGGGCCCGGCCCAGCCTGCTGTCGTCGTACTCGGTGGTCATGCGTCCTCCTTCGTGGTGCCGGTGGTCTCGGTGGAGAGGGGTGAGAAGGGCGTCGTGGTGTGCGCCGGGTCCGTCGCGAAGGTCACCGGGGTACGCGGGCGGTTGTCGACGTGGAGCTGGAAGACGTCGAACCGGTTGTAGTGGCCGACGATGTCGTGCATCTGCTTGGGCTGGATGCACTTGGCCAGGTCGATCTCGGCGTACACGATGCCCTCGGTGTCGATCAGCGGCTCGGTGACGGGCCGGCCGTCGGGGCCGAAGATCCCGGACAGGGCGCTGCGGGGGCGGGCGAGCATGCGGCGCACGTCCTCGTCGTCACCCGCGATGGCGTCCACGATCTCGGGGGAGATCGTCGAGCAGGCCACGACGGAGAAGACCTTGCCCTCGAAGCTGTGCGCCGCCGTGCGCACGGCGATGGCGTCCGCCATGTCGTAGTCGGCGGGGGCCACCGGCAGGGCGATGTAGCAGGAGGCGTGGACGAGTTCGCCCTGCGCGAGGAGGGCGAAGCGGGCCAGGGTGTTGGTGTTCTCGCCGCAGGCCAGCGCGCCCAGCGGGCCGACGGGCGTCTGGTGCACCTTGAGCGAACTGCCGTCCCCGCCGGTCCAGGTGAGCTTCTCGGCCCAGGTCGGCACCAGCTTGCGGTGGACGCCGATGAGTGCGCCGTCGGGTCCGATGGTGAGCAGGGTGTTGTAGAGGACGCCGAGGCTGTGCGCGGCCCGCTCGTTGACCCCGATGACGAGGACGACACCGTACTGGCGGGCGGCAGCCCGCAGGGCGTCGACGTGCGGGCCGGGGATGTCGATGGAGGCGCGCTGGAGGCGCTCGAACCAGGGCGAGCCCTGGACCGGGTTCATCGTCCAGTTCCAGTACGGGTATCCGGGGACGAACACCTCGGGGAAGACGACCAGTTCGGCGCCGGCGGACGCCGCCTCCGCGATGAGGGCGATCGCCTTGTCGACGGTCGCCGCAGGGTCGAGGTACACGGGAGCCGCCTGCACGGCCGCGGCGGTGAAGCGTGGCAGATTGTCCATCGGTTCTCCAGGTCAGCCGGCGGATGCGGCAGCGGTTGCGGCAGCGGGGAGGGGCGGAACCCAGCGCTGGTGCACGGGGGCGGAAGTCTCGCGGAGCAGCTGGAGCCGGGGCGCGATCCGGTCGGTGCGTGCACCTGGCGGGCGCCCGCTGCCTGCCCGCCAGGAGGCGGGCCATGGTGCCCCCGGGCCGCTGTAGCCCTGGGCTGCGGCGGCGTGCAGGGTCCACAGCGGGTCGTGGAGCTGGGCGCGGCCGACGCCGCACAGGTCCGCCCGGCCGGCCAGGATGATGGAGTTCACGTCGTCGTACGTGGAGATCGCGCCGACGGCGATGGTGGGGACCCCGATGGCATTGCGGATCAGGTCCGCGTACGGGGTCTGGTAGCTGCGGCCGTAGCGGGGCCGCTCGTGGGCGACGACCTCGCCGGTGGAGACGTCGATCGCGTCGGCGCCCGCATCGGCCAGCGCGCGGGCGATGGCGACCGCGTCGGCCTCGCTGGTACCGCCCTCGGCCCAGTCGGCGGCGGAAAACCGCACGAGGAGCGCCTTCCCGGCCGGCCACACCGCCCGCACGGCCCGTAGCACTTCCAGGGGGAAGCGAAGCCGGCCGGCCAGGCTTCCGCCGTACTCGTCGGTGCGCTGATTGGTCAACGGGGAGAGGAATCCGGAAATCAAGTGGCCGTGACCGTACTGGAGTTCCAGAGCGCCGAAGCCTGCCCGGTCGGCTCGCTGGGCCGCCCGTACGAAGTCCCGTACGAGGGTGTCCATATCGGCGCGGGTTGCCTCGCGCGGCGCCGGACTGAGCTCGTCCCAGGCAAGCGAAGAGGCGGCGATCGGCGGCCCGTCGGCGTGGGCTGCCGCACGGCGGCCGGCGTGGGTGAGCTGGATGCCCAGGCAGGTGTCGAGCTGGCCGTGGACGAAGTCGATGATGCGCCGCCAGGCAGCCTCCTGTTCGTCGGTGTACAGCCCGGGGCAACCCGCGGTGGCGCGCCCGGCGGCATTGACGGCGGTCATTCCGGCGAACACGAGGCCGCTGCCGCCGAGGGCCTGGGTGCTCAGGTGGACGAGGTCGAAGTCGCCCGGGACCCCTTCGCGTGCGGTGTACAGCGCGATGGGCGGTACGACGACCCTGTTGCGCAGGAGCAGTCCGCCGATCCGGAAGGGGCGGAACATGGGCGGCACGGGCGAGGAGGCGTTGACGGCGGTGGTGAACTCCTCGTCGCGCACGCGCAGGTTGTCGTAGGTGACGCGGCGGCTGCGGGTGAGGAGGTTGAAGGCGAACTGCGGGGGCTCCTGCGCCGTGTAGCGGCCGACGTTCTCGAACCATTCGAGGCTGGCCTGGGCGGCGCGCTGGGTGGATTCGACGACCGGCCTGCGTTCGCTCTCGTACGCGGCGAGCGCCGAGTCCACGTCAGGGTGTTCGTGCAGGCAGGCGGCCAGCGCGAGGGCGTCCTCCATGGCGAGCTTGGTGCCGGAGCCGATGGAGAAGTGGGCGGTGTGGGCGGCGTCGCCGAGCAGGACGACGTTGCCGTGGCGCCAGGTGGCGTTGCGGACGGTCGTGAAGCGGATCCACTTCGAGGCGTTGGGGATGAGGCGGTGGCCGTCGAGGTGGTCGGCCAGGATCTCCTCGCACAGCCGCACGCTCGCCTCGTCGCTCTCGCCGCGTGCGAACTCCCGGTCGGCGAAGGCTTCGAATCCGGCCCGGCGCCAGTCCTCCTCCGCGATCTCCACGATGAAGGTGCTGCGCTTGTCGTCGTAGGGATAGGCGTGGACCTGGATGCTGCCGAAGTCCCGCTTCTCGACGATGAAGGTGAACGCCTCGAAGACGCGGTCGGTGGACAGCCACATGTAGCGGCAGTGGCGCTCGTCCAAGTCGGGGCGGAAGCTTCCCGCATACGTCTCGCGGGCAGTGGAGCGGATTCCGTCCGCGGCGACCACGAGGTCGTAGCCGGCGGAGAGCTCCTCGACGGGCGGTGCCTGGGTCCCGTAGTGCACCTGCACCCCGAGCTCCGCACAGCGCTTCTGCAGGATCTCGCGCAGCCGGTTGCGGTCCAGGGCGGCGAAGCCGTGGCCGCCGGATATGTGAACCTCGCCGTCATAGCGGACGTCGATGTCGCTCCACCGGGCGAACTCCGCGGACATGGCCGCGAACACCGCGGGGTCGGCCTGCGCGATGCCGTCCAGCGTCTCGTCGGAGAACACGACGCCGAAGCCGAACGCGTCGTCGCGGGCGTTGCGCTCCCAGACCGTGATCTCCCACTCCGGTGAGAGCTGCTGGGCCAGGGCCGCGAAGTACAACCCGCCGGGCCCTCCTCCGATGACTGCTACACGCACGGTGTTCCTCCTAGTGGTTCCGGAAACAGAATATGCTGCAGATTTGGCGAGCGTCAAGAATTCAACACATTCCGTGTGGTGCGTCTGGCGCGTCGCCTCGGATCAGGCGAAGAGCTCGGGGGCCTGCGGACCGGCCTTCGTGAGGACCTCCCGGACGTCGTCGGGCCAGGCCGTGGACCCGGTGGCGCGTGAGGCCGAGTGGGCGATGACCATGCGTCCGGTGGCGGCCGGCTCCTCCCCCTCGCCGCGGACGGTGAAGGCGTAGTGCAGGGAGCTGGTGCCGACCTTGGTGACCCGCAGTTCGGTACGGACGGTCTCGCCGAACCAGAGCCGGGCCCGGTAGTCGGCCTCGAAGTGGACGCGTGGGGTGCTGCCGAAGAGATGGGCCAGTCCCAGCCTCCGCAGCAGGACCGCCTCTGCCGCCTCCACCCAGCGCACCACCGTGGAGTGGTGGTAGTGGCCGGCCGCATCCGTGTCGGGCCATTCGACGCGCCGCTCGATGACGACGCCGGGCAGGTTCTCCGCGAGGGCTTCGGGGCATCCTGCGGCACAGCTGTCCGTCGCCGCGGAATCCGCCCGCTGCGGGCTGGATGTGTCCATGGTCGTGCCTTTCGTTCGGTCGCTAAGGGGTGTGCTGGGCGCGCTTGCGCAGCTCGGAGCGCTGGAGCTTTCCGTTGCTCGTGCGCGGGAGGTCGGTGACGAATTCGACGGCGCGCGGGTACTTGTAGGGCGCGACGGTCCGCTTCACGTGGTCCTGGAGCTCCTTGACGGTCGCCGCGTCGGACGCGACACCGGGGCGCAGGACCACGTACGCCTTGACGAGCATTCCGCGCTTGTCGTCGGGGGCCCCGACGACGCCGCATTCCTCGACGTAGGGGTGGATGGCGAGGGCCTTCTCCACCTCGGGGCCGGCGATGTTGTAGCCGGAGGAGACGATCATGTCGTCACTCCGGGCCACGTACCAGAAGTAGCCGTCGGCGTCCCGGACGTAGGTGTCGCCCGTGATGTTCCAGCCGTCGCGGACGTATACGGTCTGGCGCGGGTCCTCCATGTACCGGCAGCCCGTGGGGCCGGTGACGGCGAGGAGACCGGGCTGCCCGTCGGGAACGGGCTCGCCCGCTTCGTCGACCACGCGGGCGCGGTATCCGGGAACCGGCCTGCCCGTCGAGCCGGGACGTATCTCGTCGTCGGAGGCCGAGATGAACACGTGGAGCATCTCGGTGGCGCCGATGCCGTCGATGATGCGCAGTCCGGTGGCGGCGTGGAACTCCTCCCACACGGCCGCCGGCAGCGCCTCTCCGGCGGACACGCAGCGACGCAGGCCGGACAGCTGGCGGACCGCGCCGGCCGCCATGATCGCCCGATAGGCGGTGGGCGCCGTGAAGAGCACGGTGACTCCGTGTTCCTCCACCAGGTCGGCCAGCTGCTGAGGCGCGGCCTGCTCGATGAGCAGGGTGGCCGCACCCACGGACAGGGGGAAGACCACCAGTCCGCCGAGCCCGAACGTGAAGGCCAGGGGCGGGGTTCCGGTGAAGACGTCGTCCTGGTGAGGCCGCAGGACATGGCGGGAGAAGGTGTCGGCGTTGGCCAGTACGTCCCGGTGGAAGTGCAGGGTCGCCTTCGGCCGGCCGGTCGTTCCCGAAGTGAAGGCGATCAGCGCGACATCGTCCGCCGCAGTGGCGACACCGGAGAACCGCCCGTCCTTCGCCGCGCAGCGCGCGACCAGGTCTTCCTCGCCGGAACCGCCGTAGGCCAGCACGGCCGGGCCGGGAGCGCCGATGGCGGCGAGTTCGTCGAGGTAGCGGTGGTCGCACACGGCGACGGTCGGCCGACTGATCCCGTTCAGCTCCGCGAGCTCACTGGCGCGCAGCAGCGGCATGGTGGTGACGGCGACGCCGCCGGCCTTCAGCACCCCGAGCCATGTGGCCACGAGCCAGGGGTTGTTGGGGCCGCGCAACAGGACACGGTTGCCCGGAACGAGGCCGAAGTCCTCGGTCAGCACCTGGGCGACCTGATTGGCACGCTCCAGCAGGTCACCGTAGGTCCACCGCTCCGTGGGAGTCAGCAGACAGGGCCGGTCGGGACCCCAGCGCGCCACGGCGTCGTCCAGCAGTCGCTGGGCGCAGTTGAGCCGGTCAGGGTAGTCCAACTCCGGTAGATCGAAGTGCAGTTCGGGCCAGAGGGCGAAGGGCGGGAGTCGATCACGACAGAACGTGTCGACATGAGCAGACAGGGAGAGCTCCATGGGGCGGCACCTCAATCTCGGGGCAGCGGGGAGAGTGAAGTAAGTATCTCGCCAAACTTGCGATCGTCAATGATGCGCGATATTTGATTTTGTTAACAGCGTGTTGCGCAGCCACCCGCAGACGCCGAGAAGTGCAGGCACCCCGGCCGCCATGCTGTTACACGTGTAACATGCTAGGCATCTCCCCTGAAGAAGTTCAAGCATTTCGGACAAACGTCGCGAAGCGTGAACTTCTGGATCACTGTCGATTGGAGAAGGCTTCGATGCCGCAAACACGTCCGGCCGGGCTCGACCCGGGGTGGCCTCCGCCCGCCTACCAGGCTCCTGTGGCGCCCGTGGTGGCCGAGAACGGCGTACGTCACTTCGACGGGGTCACCTACGCGACCACCCCCGGCTACCGGCCCCGACTCCTCGACGTCCACGTGCCCGCGAGCGACGGGCCGGTCCCGGCCGTCGTCTGGATACACGGCGGCGGCTGGCTGGACGGCGACCGGCGCCATCCCCCGCCGACCGTTCCCGTCGACCTGTTGCACGGCTCGGTCCTGCGGGCCGGGCTCGCCCTGGTCTCGATCGACTACCGGCACAGCCTTGAGGCCCCCTTCCCCGCACAGCTGCACGACGTGAAGGCCGCCATCCGTTACGTCCGGCGGTTCGCCGACACCCTCGGCATCGACCCGGAGCGGATCGGGGTCTGGGGCGAGTCCGCGGGCGGCCACCTGGCCGCGCTCGCCGGGCTCACCCGCCCCGACGGCCCGGCCGGTGAGGCCCTGGAAGGCAGCGTGGGGGTGCGCGACGGGCACACCGCGGTACGCGCCGTGGTGGACTGGTACGGCGTGTCCGAGCTCGCGTCCCTGCTCCCCCGTCCCCTGCCGCCGGCTCCGCCAGGGGACGCATTCCCCGACCCGCTCACCGCACTCCTGGGCGGCACCCCCGAGGAGCGGCCTGAACTGGCCCGGACCGCCAGCCCCGTCACCTACGCGGAGGGAGCGACTCCCCCGCCGTTCCTGCTGATTCACGGGACCGCGGACAAGCTCGTGCCCTACAGCCAGAGCGAGGTGCTCGCCGAGGCGCTGAGGAGCGCCGGCGGCGAGGCCACCCTCCAGCCCGTGGAGGGTGCCGACCACATCTTCCTCGGCGTCCCCGACGTCACTCCGATCATCACCGGGAGCGTCGCCTTCCTGGCCCGCCACCTGGGCGCCTGACCGCACTCCCGGCGCTTGTCGCCGCGTGGGGCGCCGCGCGCTGCACCGCGGCGCCCCATGCCTTCCGGTCCTCGCGCCGCACCTCCACGTACGACACACAGATACGGGCCGCGGGCATTGCCGCGGCCCCGAGAGGCTGTCATGACCGGTATCCGGGTTGCTCCCCCGTCCGCCCCGGCCGCTCCCAGGAACCGCCGGTCCACACCGGCTCCCCCGCGGGGCGGCGTACTTTCCCTGGGAATCCTCTTCCTCCTCGTCACCGTGCTGCTGGGGACGGCTGTCGGTTCACGTCCCGAACGTCCCCCCTTCCAAGGGCTCGACGAGCGCTGGCTCACCTGGATGACAGGTCCCCACGACGGCCTCTACGCCGCCGTGGCAGCCGTCCTGAACTGGTTCGGAGGGCCCTTGGGAGTGGTCGTCCCTGTCGGCCTGCTGATCTTCTTGATCGTGCGGAAGCGCTGGTGGTCCCTGTCCTACCTGCTCACCACCTACCTGGTGGGAAGCATGGCCTGCGTGACGTTCCTCAAGCACCTGGTGGACCGGCCCCGACCGGCGAACCCCTTGGTCCGGGTGGACCACGGTTCCTTCCCCTCGGGTCACGCCGCCGGGGCCGCGCTGCTCGTGGTGATCGTGGGCGCGCTCCTCGTACCGGCGGCGCGGCGTCGCGCATGGTGGATGGCGGGCGCGCTGTTCACCCTGGCCATGATGTGGAGTCGTACGTGGCTGTACGCCCACTGGCTCAGCGATACCGTGGCGGGCGCCTCGGTCGGCGCCGGCGCCGCGTTGTTGTTCTGGTGGCTCTTCAGACGGGGGCTGGCCCGCGAGGGCGCCGCCTCCCAGGGCTGAGGCCGCTTCAGGAGCTGAGCCGGTGCACCAACTCGGCCTCCACGTCCGGCACCGCAGGTGCGGCGCCCTGCTCGATCAGCGCGTGGAGGGCGTCGGCGATGGTTGCCGCGGCGGGCAGGTGCAGGCGGACCGTGGTGAGCGGCGGCTGTTGCAGAGTGGCGAGTACGAGGTCGTCGCAGCCGACGACGGCGACTTCCTCCGGGACGGCGATGCCCGCATTTCGAAGTGCGTGCATGAGAAGGGTGGCGTATTCGTCGTTGAAGGCGAAGACGGCGTCCAGACCCAGGTCCACCCAGCGCGCGGCCAGGGCCGCGGCGGACTCGCGCGTGTAGGCGAGTTCCATCGGCGTGACCGTGGCCATGTGCCGGGCCGCGACTCGCTGGGCACCGGCCAGCCTCGGCTGGCCGAAGGCGTCGAGGCCGCGCTCCTGCGGCAGGACCACACCGATCCGCTTGCGTCCACGGGCGATGAGGTGCTCCACGGCGACCTCGCCGATACGCCCGTGGTCGAACGCGACGGTGTGGACTCCGTCCACCGGACGGGCGGCGACAGCGAGCAGCCCGCGCACACCGGCGCGGCGCAGGATGCCACCGGCCTCACGGGTGAGCCGGTCGCCGTTCATGGCCAGCACCGCCGCGGGCCGCAGCTCCGCCCACGCGCGCGCGGCCGTCGCCGCGTCGGGGAAGCGGCCCGTGTGGAGCACCGTCGTATAGCCGTGGCGGTCGAGTTCGCATTGCAGGTCCTCCACCCAGCTGCTGACCAGGCTGCCGATCGCGGAGACCGAGGCCGGCAGCAGCACCAGGTTGCTGCGTCCGGCACGCAGAGAGCGGGCGGCGGCGTGCGGCACGTATCCGAGGTCCTTGGCCGCGGCCAGCACCCGGGCCCGGGTGCTGTCGCCGACCCGGTGGCTTTGGGTGTCGTTCAGTACGAAGGACACGGTGGCGCGGGACACCCCTGCGAGGCGGGCCACCTCCGTGCTGGTGATGGAGGCAGCGCCGGGCGTTTCTTTGGCCATGACGTCCTCCTTCGATCGCTTTTCCGGCCGGTCGACCGCTTCTCCTCCAAGGTTACACGTTTAACGCCAGGGCATTGCCGCCACAGCAGACCTCTTGGCATTCCTGACATTCCTCGCCATTCATCGACGATCGCCGGATTGTCTGAACACTCATGGACGGAGCCCGATGGATCAGAGCAGCCAGTCACCACATGAATGCCCCTTCCCGGTTCACGGCGGTCTGGTTCCGCTGCACGGCGGCCTGCTCGCCCACGATCCGCGCCATGTCTACGAGGCCCTGCGCCGGCGCTGGGGGGCGATCGCGCCCGTGGAACTCGGCCCCGGGGTCGAAGCCTGGCTCGTGATGGGCTACCAGGAAGTACTTGAGCTCGTATGGAACGAGCGGGCCTTCTCCAGCGACGCACGGCGGTGGAACACGATCGTCCAAGCCTCCCTGCCCGAGGACTCGCCTCTCCTGGCGGTTCTGGGCTGGCGTCCGGCCCTCAACCGCCTCGACGACGAGGCGCATCGCCGTCACCGCCAGGCCGTGACCGAGACCTTGAACGGCGTCGACACGCGCCGGCTGCGCAGTGCCGTCAGGCGCCAGGCCGAGACGTTGGTGGACGGATGGGGAATGAACCGCACGGCCGATCTCGTCACCCAGTACGCGCGCCCCCTGGTGGGGTACGCCTTCAGGGTGCTGATCGGGCTTCCCGAGTCCGAGGAGAGCAAGGTTGCCTCGCTGCTCGGTTCGATCGCCGCGACAGCCCACGACACGGCCCGCGCCGAGGCCGAACTGATGCGGACGCTGCATCGTCTGGTCGCCGAGAAGCGTGACGCGCCCGGCCCGGATCTCCCTTCGTGGCTGCTGGCCCATTCCGCCCAGCTGACCGAGGCCGAGGTCGCTCACAACCTGGCGGCGATCCTCTTCGCGGGAGGGGAGAGCACCGTCAACTGGATCAGTGGCACGATGCGCCTGCTGATGGGCGACGCCCGCCTGAATTCCGCGGTGGCGAACGGTCGGCCGACGGTCACGAACGCCGCCGATCGCGCACTGTGGGACGGCTCGCCGGTGCCCAATGTCGCCGGGCGCTGGGCGCGGAGCGATCTCACCTTCGCAGGATGCCAGGTCCGCGCCGGAGACCTGCTCATCCCCTGCCTGACGGCCGCCAACGCCGACCTTCTCGTCCACGACGCGCAAGACCTCGGAAGCCGAGC
The DNA here is from genome assembly GCF_042894785.1 of Streptomyces sp. NPDC001502. NCBI lineage: Bacteria > Bacillati > Actinomycetota > Actinomycetes > Kitasatosporales > Streptomycetaceae > Streptomyces > Streptomyces sp. NPDC001502. The sequence continues at coordinate 42,015 of NZ_JBIAVW010000027.1, read as the reverse complement.
CCACTTGTCCTGGGGAACCGGTTCTCACGGATGCCCGGCCAAGGAAGCGGCCCGTTCGATCGCCGAAACAGCCGTCGATGTCCTCGTGCGTCGGCTGAGCCTGGTCCGCCCCGGTGATTCCGACACCGCTCTGTGCTGGCAGCCCTCCCTGTGGAGCGGCACCCCGGACGCACTGCCGGTGGCGTTCTCACCGATCCAACCCGGCCCGAACACCGCGGCCGCCGCGCCTGTGGTCCCCACCGTGATGGGTGTACCGGAGAAGCGGCGGGGCGCGCGGGCAGCCGACAGCAGCCCGACCCAGCAGGCATGGGGCTGGTGGAACTCCATGAACGGCTGGTGAGACGACTCACCGGAACCAGCCCGTCCTCGCTCGGGGCGGCCGCTCCTGGGCGGCGGCCACGCCCTGGCGCAGCCGAGGTCGGCTGCGGTCAGCCGAGCCGGATGCGGTCAGCCGAGCCGGATGCCGTGCCCGTAGGGAAACGGCGGGTCTCCGGAATCGTTGGGCACGTCCTCGCGCCCGGCTGCGACACTCGCCATCGAGCACGGGAGCTCGAAGGGCAGCCGCCCAGCGGCCGCCGCCCGGCCGAAGAGAACGTCCGGCAGCGCCGTGTCCGAGGCGCCGAAGTCGGCCACGAGGGCTGCCGCCCGGTCCGCGATTTCGGGTATGCCCGCCGCCCGGTCCAAGAAGATGTCGACGACGGCCGGAACGGCGGAAGCGACCTCTAGCACGGGCCACAGCTCGTCTCGGTGAAGTCGATGCGGCCGGCCCGGAGGAACGACTCGAAGCCGGTCGTCCGCTCCTTGTCGTACGGGGCCGCGATGCGCAGCACGGCGACATCGGCCTCTTCCGGGGTCTCCACCACGGTCGCGTACCGTGCCGCGACCTCGGGGTCGAGGCCTTCAGCGTAGATCCTGATCCCGGGAGCGAACGGCAGCAAGGCTTCCGTGGCACCGGCGGGACGGTCCTTGAGTACGGTGATCGAGCGGCTCTGCGCGGCGGGGCCGGCCGCGGTGAACTCCGGGTTGCCGCAGATCCGGGCAGCCCTGTCGGGGTCCACGTACGGATCGCCGAAGAGGCCGAGGACGGACTTCTCCCTCAACAGCCGCGTGACCGAACGGCCGATGCGCTCAGCCGTCACCCGGCCGGTGCGCACGAGTTCCACGATCAGATCGGGCCGGGCCGGGCCGGGCCGGGCCGGGCCGCCGGAGTACGCGGCATCGAATGCTCCTCCGAGCTTCAAAGGGCGTATGGACTGCACCACGTGGACTGCGGGCCCCATGGGCCGGCCCCTGCTGGGGGGCCGCCGCCTCCAGGCGGACCGCCTGCGATCGTCTCACCGGCCCCGGGCGCTCCCACGACACCCGGGGCCGGCCCGCCGCTCCCCCCGTCGCGGCGTCCCCGACAGAGAGATTACACGTGTAACTCACCCGACCCTAGAGCCACAGCCGATTCTCCGCGGCGAGCACCGCCTCCCGCTCCAGCAGCCGGGGGAAGGCCCGCCGCAGCAGCAGACACGCCCCAGCTCCCGCGAGGGCTCCGGCGACCACATCGCTGAGCCACTGGGCGTGCAGCCGGGTCCGGCTTCACGGCACGGCTGCGACGTACAGGGCACCGAACAGCCACCACCAGCGCCTCGCGCGGGGACGAAACAGCACCACACCGGCCACGATCACGAGCGTCACGGCCGTGAACACCTGACCGGAGGGGTACGAGCCGTCGTTGACCAGCGCCAACGGATGCGGCGGCCTCGGGCGTTCGAGCGCGTAGGCGAGGCCCGCAGCCGCTCCGCTCCTCACCGCCTTCCCGGCATGCGAACACCACCGGCCGTCCCGCAGTCATCGCGAAGCTTCACGCCCGCCCTAGCCGAGATCGTCGATCGCGTGCTACACAGTGTCCACACACGTCGCTAACACGTGTAACTAGATGCGCCCCGGTCCAGGAGCCATCCTCGCCGCGCGCCACTCGATACCGCGGCTCCCCTCCCCCTCCGCTCCCTTTCCGAGGAGTCGTCATGACCGCCGACGAACTGACCGAGCCGCGCACCCCTGAGGCGCTCGAAGCGCCCCGGCAGCGCGGACTCCTGTTGCTGCTGTTGGTAGCCAACTCTTCGATGCTGGCCGTCTACATGGGTGTCGGCTCGGTGCTGCTGCCCACACAGATCGCAGCGATCGACCCGGAGAACAAGGTCGCCCTCCTGGGCCTGATCGGCGGGATCAGCGCCGTCTTCGCGACTGCCTTCAACCCGATCGCCGGCGCCCTGTCCGACAGGTCCGGCCGTCGCAACCCGTGGATCCTGGGCGGCGCCCTGGCCTCCCTGGCCGGACTGGCCTTCCTCGGTTCCGTCCGGACCGCACTGCTCGTCGGCATCGCCTGGTGCCTGATCCAGGCCACCATGAACGTCTACCAGGCCGCCGTCACCGCCGTCGTGCCCGACCGGATCCCCGTGGCGAAGCGCGGCACCGCATCCGCGGTGGTCGGGCTGGCGCTGCCGATCGGCGGCACCGTCGGTGTGCTGATCGCCTCGCAGACCGTGGGGCAGGTGCGTACGGGATACCTCGTCTTCGGCGCCCTGGCCGCCGGTTCGGCACTGCTGCTGAGCGCGTTCTTCCGGGATGTCCCCCGGTCCGCACCGGCACCGGCCGTGCCCATGCGCCAGAAGATCGCCGCATTCCTCTCGGCACTGGCCAGCCACGACTTCCGCTGGGCCTTCATCGGCCGTGCGCTCATGGTGCTCGGCTATTTCTCGGTCATCGGATACCAGCTGTACATCCTGGACGACCACATCGAGCTGCCGGCCGGCCTCTCCCCCGCCGCCGCGATGGCCGTCCTCACTCCGGTGACGATGGTCGCGATGGCGGTGTCCACGGTGGTCGGAGGTGTCCTGTCGGACCGCTGGAACCGGCGCAAGGTGTTCGTCGGGGTCTCCGCCGCGCTCGCCGGACTCGTCATGGTGGTCCCCGTGATCAGCCCGACCTGGACCGGCATGCTCGTCTTCAACGCTCTCAACGGACTCGCCTTCGGCTGCTTCATGGCCGTCGACACCGCGCTCGTCACCCTGGTCCTCCCGCGGGCCGAGGACGCCGCCCGCGACCTGGGTGTCCTCAACATGGCCAATGCCGGACCGCAGATCATCGCCCCGTTCGTCGCCTCGGCGATCGTCACCGCCTTCGGCGGGTACACCCCGCTCTTCCTGGTCGGCGGCGTGCTCTCGCTGTTCGGCGCGCTCGCCATCCTGCCGATCCGCACCGTGCGCTGATCTCCCCCCGGGCCGCCTCCCCAGCGCGGCGGGTGGCCCGGCCCCTGCTCCGGCGGGCGTACGCCGAGGGTCGTACGCCCACCGGCTCCCTCCGTTCATCCCTCACTTCTCGAAGGAGCACCACGTGAGACGCAAGCGAGTTCTGCCGATGGCCACCCTGCTGCTGTGTACGCCCCTCCTCGCCGGGACGGCGCCCGCGGCGGCGTCACCGCAGGGTGCGCCCTCCGGCCCGCTGCGGATCCTGCTCACCAACGACGACGGCTACAACGCCCCCGGTATCCGTACGGCCTTCCAGATCCTGACCGCCGCGGGGCACGACGTCACCATCGTCGCGCCGCTGACCAACCAGAGCGGCACCGGGACGAAGATGCTCAGCGGCCCGACCGTGACGGTCAAGCACCCCGAGCCCAAGGTGTGGGCCGTCGACGGCACTCCTGGCGACTCGGTGGCCTTCGGTCTCTCCGAGGTCTTCGAGGGCCGGGCTCCCGACCTGGTGGTCTCCGGCACCAACTTCGGTCCGAACCTCGCAGGGCTCGCCACCCACTCCGGTACGGTCGGCGGCGCCGTCGCCGCCCTTGAGTACGGCGTGCCGGCCATTGCGCTCAGCACGGGCGGCTTCGCCGCGCCTGATCCGGTCGCAACCGTCAACGCCATGAGCCCCACCGTCGATTTCGCGGTCAAGCTCATCGACCGGCTGCGGAACCGGGCGAAGTCCGGCCCGCTGCTGCCCGAGGGCGTCGGGCTGAACATCAACCACCCCGTCGTGGGGGCGGACGGCAAGGGAACCGCCGCAGGCGTCGCCATGACCTTCCAGGACGCCCAGCAGCCGCTGAAGCCTGACTTCACCGATTCCGGGGACGGAACCTGGAAGGTGGCGGTGAAGTTCGCGCCGCAGCCTCCCGCCAAGGGCGGCGACGTAGAGGCCGTCATCGCCGACAAGATCGCGATCAGCCCCATGTCCGCCGACTGGAACGCCGGGCCGGCCCACTTCGCCGCGACGAGCGTCCTGCTCGCCGGGCTGCGCCCCTGACACGTGCCATCGGATGAGGGCGGAGCGCATGTGCGCTCCGCCCTCACCTTTGTGTGCGGTGCCTGGCCTCGGCGCCCCGTCAGAGGTGCTGGAGGACGGCGGAGGTGAATGCGGCGGTGGAGGCACTGCCGCCGAGGTCGCGGGTGCGCACCGGGGTGCCGGCCAGGACGCGGGCGATGGCGTCGGTGATGCCGGCCGCGGCCTCGGGGTGGCCGAGGTGGTCGAGCATCATGGCGGCGGACCAGATCGCGCCGATCGGATTGGCGACGCCCTGCCCGGCGATGTCCGGGGCCGATCCGTGGACCGGTTCGAACATGGAGGGGTATTCGCCCTCCGGGTTGAGGTTGGCGGACGGGGCGATGCCGATGCCGCCGGCCATGGCCGCCGCCAGGTCGCTGAGGATGTCCCCGAAGAGGTTGGAGGCGACGACGACGTCGAAGCGGGCGGGGTCGAGGACGAACTTGGCGGCCAGCGCGTCGATGTGCTCCTGGTTCCAGTCGACCGCGGGGTGCTCGGCGGAACGCTCGGCCACCAGCTCGTCCCAGAACGGCATGGTGTGCACGATGCCGTTGGACTTCGTCGCCGAGGTGAGGGGGCCGCCGCGCCGTTCGGCGAGGCCGAAGGCGAAGTCCAGGACCCGGGTCACTCCCCTGCGCGTGAACACGGCCTGTTGGACCGCCATTTCATCGGGGCCTCCGCGGTTCATCCGGCCGCCGATCTCGCTGTACTCGCCCTCGGTGTTCTCCCGGACGACCACGAAGTCCACCTCGCCGGACACCGCCGCGCGGATCGGGCTGGGAAGGCCGTCGAACACGCGGATCGGGCGCAGGTTGACGTACTGGCTGAAGGCCCGGCGGATCGGGATGAGCAGCCCCCACAGGGAGACGTGGTCCGGCACGCCGGGGTAGCCGACTGCGCCGAGGAGGATCGCGTCGTGGCAACGGAGCTGATCCAGGCCGTCCTCGGGCATCATCGAGCCGAGGCGCAGGTACCGCTCGCAGGACCAGTCGAACTGCTCGTAGGTGAACGCGATGCCGTGGCGCTTCCCGACCGTGTCGAGGACCTCCCGTGCCGCCGGGAGGACCTCGGTGCCGATGCCGTCGCCGGGTATGAGGGCGATGCTGTGGTTCGTCATGTCTCGCATTCCAGCAACCGGGCGCAGTCCGGGTCCAACACGTATCCCCGATGTCCCTCATAGGCTGCTCCTATGGGCCGGGCGGGACGGCGATCTCCAAGAACGCGCCGGCAGCCGGTGTCAGCTGCCCCTTGCGGCTCACCAGGACGTTGTGCTGGACGGAGGCCGGTTCCAGGTCGAGGACCAGGGCGCCGGCCCGCTCGGACAGCTCGGCCCAGGATTGCGTCACCACCGCCAGCCCGACACCCCCGAGTACCAGGGGCAGGAAGGCCATGCGGTGTTCGGTCTCCACCGCGATGCGGACGCCGACGCCCTGTGCTTTCAGGTCGTCGACGTAGGCGCGGATCCCGGTCCCCCGCTGCCCGACGATCAGCCGATGCCCTTCGAGCTGTTCGCGTTGAACGGCCTGTCCGGCCGGGAAGGGGCCGTCCATCGGGGTGACCAGGACGAGCCGGTCCTCTCCGATATGGTGCGGGACGACGTCCCGGCTCGTCAGTGGCGACGAGGTGGTCAGCAGTCCGAGTTCGCAGCCTCCGGTGCGCACCATCTCGACCACGTCCTCGCGGGTGAGGGCGACGCGCAGGCTGAGCGACACCGCTGGATAGCGCTCGGTGAAGCGCTGGACCATGGTGCTGAGGGGTTCGACCGTGGGTGAGGCCATCGCGGCGATCTCCAGGCGCCCAGCGCGCAGTTCGCGGACCGCGCCTACGCCGGCCCTGGCCAATTCCAGGGCGTGCAGGGCTTCCCGGGCCCGTGGAACCAGGGCGGTACCGGCCTCGGTCAGGACCACCCTCCTGCCCATCCGGTGGAACAGGCGGCTGCCCAGGTCGCGTTCCAGGCCCTGGATGGCCTGCGACAGGGACGGCTGCGACACGTAGAGCGCCGCGGCCGCGCGGTTGAAGCCGCCTTGGTCCACGATGGCGAGGAAGTACGTCAGCTGCCGGAAGTCCACGATTCAGCGCAGGCCGTCCGCGACGAACCGCACGCTCCCGTCACCGCCGCGCCGGAGCAGGCCGGCCGTGGGGGCGGGAAAGTGGCTGCCGATCACGAGCGTTCCCGTGTCGGCGTACCGGTCGACGAATGCCCGCCGAGTGGCTGCGGCCTGCGCCACGTCGGTGTCGGCGAGACCGGCCACATCGGGTTCGATGAACTGCACCGGGTGGTGCACGAGGTCACCGGTGATCACCGCACGGTCCCCGCCGGACTCGACCACGACCGCGACCTGGCCCGGGGTGTGCCCGGGAGCGGCTTCCAGGCGTACGCCGTCGCACACTTGGTGATCGGTTCCGACGAAGTCGACCAGACCCTCATCGATCAACGGCTGCATCGTGTCGTGGAGGTCCGCATCCGCCTCGTTCGTCCAGTGGTCCCATTCCTCGCGTGTGACCAGGTGACGTGCACGGGGAAAGGTCGGCACCCACTTTCCTTCCACCAGCCGCGTGTTCCAGCCGATGTGGTCGAAGTGAAGGTGGGTGCACACCACGGTGTCGATCGACTCCGGCGGATAGCCGAGGGCGGTGAGGTCGTCGAGCCACGTGGTGTCCAGCATCTGCAGGAACGGCACCGACGGCCGGGCGTTGCCCACGCACGTGTCCACGAGGATCCTGCGCGTGCCGGTGTCCACGACGAGCCCGTGCACCGAGAGCACGAAGGTGCCGTCGGCCCTGCTGAAGTCAGGAGCGGGCCACGGGTACCTCTTCAGGAGCGCGGTGTCATCCGTCCGCAGGGCCCCCGCACAAGGAACAGGCACCTCCGCCTCCAGCACTTTGTGAACCGTCGTCGCACCGATACGCCACGTCGCCATTCGATCCTCCACTCGATGATGGATCGAATAATATTGACGTTCGCCATAAATTCGCAATAAATTGAAGAGCCCAAGACCCTCGATCCCGGTCTGGAAGGACGCACCGCATGGGTTTCACTCAGGACGGCACCGCGCCCGTCGTGCACACGCGCTCGGGCCCGGTCCGCGGAGCCGTCGAGGACGGCCTGGCCGTGTTCAGGGGCGTGCCGTACGCGGCGCCGCCCGTCGGGGCCCTCCGGTGGCGCCCGGCAGAGCCGCATCAGGGGTGGAGCGGCACCCTCGATGCGACGACGTACGGCCCCGGTTCGCCGCAGGTCGTACGCGAGGGCGACCCGATACTCGGCAGTCACGGCCTCCCGCCCTTCGACGAGGACTGTCTGACGCTCAACGTGTGGACTCCGGGCACCGACGACGCCCGCCGTCCCGTCCTGGTCTGGATCCACGGCGGCGCCTTCGTCTCCGGGTCCGGCGCGATGCCGAACTACTCGGGCGAGACGTTCGCCCGGGACGGCGACCTGGTGGTGGTGAACCTCAACTACCGGCTCGGACCGCTCGGTCTCCTGTCCTGCGCATCGGACGACGGCACCGAGCACCACAACGTCTGGCTGACCGACCAACTCGCCGCGCTGCACTGGGTCCGGGACAACATCGCCGCCTTCGGCGGAGATCCCGACCACGTCACCGTCGCCGGCCAGTCCGCCGGCGCCCTGTCCACGGCGGCGCTCGCGGGCCACGCCGGTGGCGGGCGGCTCTTTTGCCGGGCCATCCTCCAGAGCGTCCCGCTCGCCATGCCCCTCGCCACACCTGACGAGGCCCTGGCCCGCACCGCCGCCTATCTGGAGATCGTCGGCGCGAAGGACGTGGACGAGCTACGCAGGCTGCCGTGGCCGCGACTGGTCGGAGCCACCGCCGCACTGCTCGCCTCCACCATGGAATGGGGGCACTGGACCACCCCGTTCGTGCCGGTGCTCGACGGCGTGACGGCGGCGCGGCAACCGGTCGAGAACCTGCTCGACGGTCCGGGCGCGGACATCGACGTCCTCATCGGCTGGACCGCGGAGGAGACCGCGTTCACCTTCGCGCTGGGCGAGGCGTACGCGTCGGCGACCAGGGAACAGGTGCTGCGCCGGGCACGGGACAGCTTCGGCGACGGCGCCGCCGAAGCGTACGCCGCGTACGAGGCCGCCCGCCCGGGCGCACGGCCCGTCGACGTGCTCGTCGACCTGACCACCGACGAACTGTTCAGGAAGCCCACCCTGGCATTCGCGCAAGCGCGGGCGGCCCGGGGCCGCCCGGTCTGGACGTACGAGTTCACCCTCCCCACCCCCGCGCACGACGGCCGCCTGGGTGCCCCGCACTGCCTGGACCTGCCGTTCGTCTTCGACAACTTCGACAAGTGGTCGCACGCGCCGTTCCTGTCGGGAATGGACGGCGAGACCGGGGACGGCCTCGCGAGGACCATGCACCGGGCATGGATCTCGTTCATCCGCACCGGCGACCCCAACCACCCGACCATGCCTCACTGGGACCGGTACGACCGGCAATCCCGCACCACCCTGCACTTCGACACCGTCACCACGGCCGTCTCACACCTCACGCCGCACTGACTGAGGCAGTGCATTGACGGTCGTCGAAGACGACCGGGGAGAAGAGGTGCGATGCGCGCTTCCGTGATGCCGCGCAGGTGGATCAGGGCTCGATGACCAGACGCTCGATCAGATCGTCGCGGAGGCTGAACTGATAGCGCAGGTCGACGCTTCCGCCGGGGAAGTCGCCTTCGAGGTGATGTGTGGCGACGTAGTGGGTCGGATTGGTCTGCTGCGCTTCGGTGAGTTCGATGGTGTAGGTGAATTCAGTGGCGGAGCGGTTCAGCCACTCTTCGATCGCGGTGGCGCCCTGGTACGTCCTGCCGTCGTCGGTCACGGTGGCGTCGCCGGTGAAGGCGGCGACTGCGGTCGCGGTGTCGTGATCGTGGTGGGCCCGCAAGTAGCGGGTGATCGTCTTGGGCAAGTCGCTCGGGGTGATGGTGTGGGGCTGATGGCTCGACATGACGGTCCTCTTGACTGTGGGGGCTCAGACGGTGGGGGTGGTGCCGCCGTCGATGACGTGTTCGGCGCCGACGATGGCCGAGGCCCGGTCGGAGACGAGGAAGGCGACGAGTTCGGCGACTTCCTCCGGTCGGTTGGGGCGGCCGAGGGGAATGCCGCCGAGCGAGTCCATGAGCCGGTCAAGGGCGGCTTCCCGGGTGACGCCGGACTCCTGGGCGATCCGGGCGACCAGGTTGTCTGCGGCGGCGGTCTGGATGAAGCCCGGCGAGACGGTGTTGACGCGGACGCCGTGCGGGGCGACCTCGTTGGCCAGGCCCTTGCTGTAGGTGGTCAGTGCCGCTTTGGCCGCTGCGTAGGCCAGCGTGCCGTTCCACAGCGGCATGCGGCGCTGGATCGAGGTGACGTGCAGGATCACGCCCCTGCCCCTCGCGATCATGCCGGGCAGCAGGCCGCGGTCCAGGCGGACCGCGGCCAGCAGGTTCACGTTGAGCTCCTTCGCCCAGTCCTCCTCGTCGAGCGCCGCGAATCCACCGGCCGGCGCCTCGGAGCCGCCGAGGGTGTGGACGATGACGTCGACACCTCCCCAGCGTGCCTGCACGTCGGCAATCACCCGGTCGGCGCCATCGGCGGTCGACAGGTCGGCGGCGATGAAGGTCTTTTCCTCGACTTCCTCGGGCCGGCCGCGGCCGGTGACGAGCACCTCGGCGCCGGCGCCGGCGAGCCGTCGGGCGATGGCGGCTCCGGTGCCCTTGGTGCCGCCGGTGACCAGGGCACGGCGGCCTTCGAGTGATTCACTGACGGGGCTGGTCATGATGTCTTCCGATCCCTGGTGCGCACGTTCGGCACCACACTCGGTTACTGCTAAAATAGCAGCTACTGACTTCGACTTTAGCAGTAACCGAGGGGATGGTCACCATGGCGAGCCGCATCAGGCTGGAGGACCGGGAGTGCCCGTTGTCCACGACGGTGGAACACGTCGGTGAATGGTGGACGCTGCTGATCCTCCACGACGCCTTCGACGGCTACACCCGCTTCGATCAGTTCCAGGAGAACCTGGGCATCTCCTCCAGCATGCTCACGGCCCGCCTGAAGACACTGGTGACGGACGGATTGCTGGAGCGTCGGCCCTACCAGACCAACCCGGTCCGCCACGAGTACGTGCTGACCGATCTCGGGCGCTCCCTGCGCCCGGTGATCGTCGCCCTGGCCGCGTGGGGCAATTCCCGGCTGGAGCCGGACGAACGCAGCATGATTCTCGTCGACGCGGAAAGCGGCGAGGAGGTCCAGCCCGTGGTCGTCGACGCCGGGACCGGCCGCCGGCTCGACGACAGCCGTGCCTACGTCTTCGCAGCGGGCCCTGCGGCCAGCGACGCCATGCGCAGCCGCTACGCCCACCAGCGACCGGTGCCCGTGGCCCCAACGCCGGGTACGTAGGCGGGCCCCCGCGAAGGACCGGTCGCCCGCACCCCGAGCCATCGCACCGTGCGCGTCCGCCCCGCACCGAGAACCGGGTGCGCCCTGCCTTGCCCTCGTCACGCCACCGCGGCCAGGACCCCCTTCTGTAGCGCTACTGCTGATCCGTGGAGATGCGTCGCGCCCGAAGCCTGCCTGGAGCCTGTGACACCGCCGCAGCCTCACTGCGCTGCCCGCGACCCGACCGTTGACCAGGACAATTGGAGAAGTCTCACTGGAGTAGGCGCACTTGCTCCAGCGGATAGACGTTCGCGATCGGCACATCGAGGTGCCCGTCGGCGATCAGGCCGGCAAGCCCGGCGGCCGCGCAATCGGCGATGTCGTCGATCCGCGCGGTCCCCGCGGCACCGTCGCGCCCGGGCTCAGGTCGTCTTGGTCTGGCCGCCGTCGATGAGGAATTCGGCGCCTGTGATGTTCGCGGCGCGGGGCGAGGCCAGGAAGAGCGCGAGGTCGGCGACCTCCTGAGGCTCGGTGAAGCGGCCCGTGGTGATGCCCGTCTGCCGGGGCACGACCACGTCCATGGCCTCCTGGGCAGTGGTCCCTGCGCCGGCCGCCACGGCGTCGGCGAAGCCACCGGGGGCGGTCCAGAACGGGGTGCGGACCGGTCCCGGAGCGATGGCGTTCACCCGTACGCCGCGCGGCGCGAACTCTTCCGACAGCGCCTTGGTAAGGCTGGTCAGCGCGGCCTTGGCCGCCGAGTAGTCCACCACCGTGGGGAAGGGCAGCCGGGCGTTGATGGAACTGATGTTGACGACCGCGCCTCCGCCGTCCGCGAGCAGGTGCGGCAGCGCGGCGCGGCTGGCGCGGACGGCGCTGAAGAAATTCAGGTCGAAGCCCCGCTGCCACTGTGCGTCGTCGATGGCGAGGAAATCGGTGCGGGGCTCGGTGGCTCCGACATTGTTGACCAGGACGTCGATCCTGCCATGGCGTTCCACCGCCGCCCGGATCAGTGCATCCACGCCTTCGCTGGTAGCCAGATCGCCGGCGACGAAGGCCACGTCATACCTCTCGCGCAACGCGGCCAGCTCACGGGTCTCGGAACGGCTGCCGGCGACCACACGCACGCCCTCACGCGAGAGCGACTCGGTGATGGCCAGGCCGATGCCCTTGCTGGCACCGGTGACGACGGCGACTTTGCCAGTGAGCTCCAGATCCATCGGCACGCACTCCTGTGTCATCAACTCGGCATGGATTCGCTCATGAATAGAACATTTACGGGCATTGTGCGCGTTGGATCCCATGCGTCCTCGCAGGCACGCCGTGCCCTGCCATCGGGGTGTGAGACCACCGTCAGCTGCGGCCGGTCCTCGACTGATCCTCTGGCCCTGGAGATCGCATCGGCCTCATCCTTCGGTGCTCCAGGCGGGACGCCGCCAGCAATGCGCGGGCTTGGGCCTCGTCCTCGGCCTCGGCAAAGCGCAGCTGCGGGCCGCGGATCTCGCCCAGATCGCCCATGAGACGCAACCTGTGGAGTCGCAGGGGAAGATCACGGCGGGTGGCGAGTACCACGTACGCGTGGTGGGAAGGCGGGTCAGAAGCGAGGTGAGCTGTTCGAGGGCCTCCGACGAGTCGAGCTCGTGGAGGTCGCCGAGGACCAGGGTGATGGGGTCGTCGATACCGGCGAGCTCCGTCAGGACCCGGTCCACCATGGCGCTGCCGTCGAAGCCGGGCGTCCTGCCGGCCCGCCCGTACCGTGACGAACGCGATGGGTCGCTCCTGCCCGGCCCGATCGGCCCATGCCCGCAGCAGCTCGGCAACCTGACAGAGGGAGCCGCCGCCACGGACTACGTCTACGACGCGGAGGCGAACTCCTGATCCGCCGCGACCCGGCCGGTGAGACGATCCTGTACGCCGGCTCCAACGAGGTGCACCTCAAGAGCGCCATGAAGTGGGCCGCCCGCTCGTACAGCATCTCGGGCGTCAAGGCCGCGGTCCTGACCAACGAATCCGGCACCGCCAAGCTCTCCTTCGTGACAGGCGACGCCCACGGAACGTCGTCCCTCGCGGTCTCCGCGGACGACACCCAGACGGTGTCCAAGCGGTACACGCCCCCCTTCGGCTCCGCACGCGGACCGGCGGCGGCCAACTGGCCGGCGGTTCCTCGGCAAGCCGGAGGACAACGAGGACTACAACGACGCGGACGACGCGATGCACGGCGGCACGGAGGACGGGGCCAGACCTTCACGACGTACGTGGACCCGGGCGAGGACCGCGGAGCGAGGTCGTCTTCAACGTGGCGCCGTCCCACACCATGCCGGGCAAGCCCACCATCTCGTCGTACGCGACCGGCGGCGCCCCTATCGAGGTGGACGTGGCCTCCCAGATGGTCCCGGCCGTCCCCATCCAGTTCGACCGCACCAGAAGCCGCGGTGGATCGCCCACGACAGCATGGCCCACACCGGCGGCTACTATGCCCCCGACGGTCTCGACGGCCTCTTCCACAAGGACCGTGACGACCGGACGTGGGTCAACGGCACCTGCACGAAGAGCTGCTGAGACGAGGAAGCTGCCATGAGCGCGGGAAGATGGCTGTGGGTCTGCCTACAGCGCTACGTCATGACCGCCGCTCTCGGCTGGGTGGCCGCGGCCCTGGTGCTGCCCGTTCTGGGCGACGATCCCTTCTGGGCGTCATTCGGCGCGGGGCTGGGAGCGGGGCTGATCGTGGTGCCGCTCCTGACGGTCGTGACCATGTTCGTACTCGTCCTGCTGGCCGGTCGGCGGTTCGAGCCGCCGACCGGCGGTCCCTCGCGGATCCGGGGCGGCTGGCTGATCGTGCTGCCCCTGGTCCTGCTGCTGCCCGTGGCCCTGCTCGTGCCACTGCAGTACCTGATCGTGCTCGGCGCGCAGCTCGTGTACCTGGTGTGGGTGCTGCCCTGCCAGGACGCCCGCGACACGGCGGACGTGCTGCGCTCGCTCGCCGACCCGGCCGTGCCAGCGGAGCAGCGGGCCCGGATGGCACGGGCGGTCGCGGGACTGCAGGGCAGGCCGGTCGTCGAAGCCCTGGTGCAGACCTCGGCCGACGCGGAGCCGGAGGTCGCCGAAGCGGGTCTGGAGACCCTCTGCACCATCTGGCGGCGCGACGGAGTCGTCGGCGAGGACCTGCTGCTGAAGCTCGACCCGCAGGCCCAGGACCGCGTCCGGGCCCTCGGCGTCAGGGTGCGGAGCCCTTGGTGAGAACGGCGGCGATCGGCCGCGCATGACACGGGCCGGGCCCTCCCGAGACCACTCGGGAGGGCCGGGCCCCATTTCTCTTCCCGGGGTCGAGGACACGGCCGGCCGCGGGGGCATGCGCTCCCGCGCGGACGCGCCGGCCCGGCTGCCGCACTGTTCGACGACGACGGGGCAAAGCAGGACACCATCGCAGCCCGCCAAGCGTTGGGGCGACGCCGCGCCCGTCGGCTCCGCCGCTCGTGGCATCCCGGCTCACCACGCCTCCCAACCGGCATGCGTCCTCCCGCGCTGCGCCGACGGTCATCGCGCACCGAAGCAGCAGAGGTGTACCGAGGCTGCCCGTTGCAAGATCGGGCAGACGGTCCCACGAGGGTTTCGTACGGGAATGGTGATCGGCTTGCCGGGTTTGACCGGGATCGACGTCGTGTACGCCTGCGCGGGGCCGGGGGCTCTGTGCGCGGCGGTGCTTCCGACCGCCCTGGCGAAGCGGCCCCTGTCCCTGCCCATGGTGTTCCTGGCAGCGGGTTTCCTGGTGTTCCTGCTGCCGCTCGACGCGCTTCCGGCACTGGATCCCGTCCGGCACCGGAGCTTGGTGGAGCACCTCACGGAGGTCTGCGTCGTGGTCGCGTTGATGGGCGCGGGGCTGGCCATCAACAGGCCTCCGGGCCGGCGTGCCTGGTCTACGACGTGGCGGCTGCTGGGCTTGGCCATGCCCCTGACGATCCTGCTCACCGCAGCCGTGGCGGGGTGGCCGGTGGGTTGGCCGCCGGCCGTCGCGCTCATGGTGGCGGCTGCCCTTGCTCCTACGGACCCGGTACTGGCCGCAGAAGTACGTGTGGGTGAGCCGACCGACGCTGAAGACGACGAGGACGAAGTCCGCTTCGCGCTGACCAGCGAGGCAGGGCTCAACGACGGTCTGGCCTTGCTGCGCTGACCTGGCAGGGAGCCGTTCTGGGACTGGCGCTGTTCCTGCTGATCCGCCCGGCCGTCGGCTGGGCCGTCCAGATGCGGGGCCATGCCACGGGGAAAGAGCGCATGTCCATCGCGCTGTTCGGCATCCGGGGCATCGGCTCGTTCTTCTGTCTTGCGTACGCATTGGGCGAAGCCGATTTCGCCGCGCCCGCGCGCGAGCTGTGGGCCGTGGTGACTTTCACCGTGTTGCTCTCGGTTCTCCTGCACGGCGTCGCGGCCACACCCGTCACGGCCCGGCTCGACCGCTCGGCCCCGGATGGATGAGAAGAGCCGAGCACCGATGGCTCTCCTCCCGTGATCGGCCTGCCGGAGCCGGGGCCGGGCCCAGTGGGCCGGACGCGGCCCGCGGGCCGGGAGCGCGGTGTCGGAGCCGGGCCGTCCCTGGTGGCACGGCCGGCGCTTTGTGCTGTGACCCGTGATCGGGAAGGGACGTACATCCACGGGCCGTACGCCCGAGGCCCCCAGCCCGACCGGCGGCAGCTGTCAGGTCTGGGCGCGGCCTGTGTCCGAGCGCGGGTAGAGCGGGGCGATCCTCGCCCAGTACCGGTCGAGGTGCGCGTCAGCTGCCTTCAGCGTTTGATTTCCTGTCAGGTCGAGGAAGGCGGCGTGCAGGCTGACCACACGCTCGTGACCCGCGCCGGCCTCCGCCCGGGCGGATGCAGTCCGGCGTACGGGGCGGCGGGCGGCGCCGGCGACGTGTCCGTTGTTGCGTCGGGCGCGGGTGCGCCACCAACGCCCCGTGAGGATGCCGGTGGTGACGGCTGCGGCGGACGCGGCGGCCAGGACGTGCAGACCGTGTTGTACGGCCATGGCTTCCTCCGTGAAGGGAGCGTTGGTGGTACGGGGTGTGTCGCGCGGGCGCTGCCGGCCGGCTCGGGGAAGGTGGCCGGCACCGCGGCCGGTCAGCCCGGCCAGGTTCCCGTCAGACGCCGTATGGCTGAGGCCCCCGACCGGTCGACCGAGGCCTTGACCACGGCGAAGACCGCACCCTGGATGGCCGCGGCGAGCAGGATCTGCTTCCAGGTCCGGTGCTCGTCGGTGGCGTCGGGAGCATCGCCCTCGCCCTCAAGGGATCTTCCACGCCTGTTTTTTTGAAGGCGGCGCCTGCGATCACACCGCTGAGAGGGCCCAGAGCCGGCCCGACGGGCTTGTAGGCGATCTTGGATGCCTTCATCGGCGACGTCCTCGGCTGCGGCGGACCAGCAGGAGGACCGCTACGGCGGCTCCGACCACCAGGAGCGGGGTGCGGTTGGCGCGTGCAGCCGTCGCTGTCTGACCGGCCTTCTCCAGGAGCGGGTCGGGCGTCTTGTCCGTCGCGTACTGGCCCGCCTTGGCCGCACTCTCCCGTACCCGTGCTGCGGCCTGCGCGGTCTTCTCCAGGAGGGGGTCGGGGGTCTTGTCCTTCACCAGCTGGGCGGCGTGCCCCGCCTTCTCGCGGATCTGGTCGGATACCAGCGCTGCCTTCCCGGCGGCCCGGCTCTTGACGGCGGCCGTCTTCTCCTTGGCCGGGGCCTTGATGTCGGCCTTCGCGGCGAGGGCCTCCTCGACGGTCTGGCCGAGCTCGTCGCGGGTGCGCTCGACTTGATCGCGCAGTTCGGCGGAGCCGGGGCCGGCAGGGGTGGGGGCGGGGGTGCCGATGTTGGTTCGGGCGTCGTCGTTCATCGGTGTGCCTTCTCCTTGATCTCGGCCCGGTCGGCCTTGACGCTGTCGATGGTCTGCTCGGGAGCCGGGGTTCCGGCCCGGGCGAGCTGCTCCTTTCCGGCCAGGGCGGTCCCGGCCGCCACGATCCCCAGGACCGCGGTGATGACGAGGGCGGACACCCGCACGGGCAGAACGAGCGCGAGAGCGGCGATACAGGTTGCCGTGTCGTCCTCACGGCGCGACTACCCCGCAACCGCGCCGTCACCCGCGCGGCGACCGGCGTTGTACGAAAGGTGGCTCGACAGCGGCCCGGAGGCCGGCCTCGTACGGCCATGGGGTGCTGGGCCGCGCCCTCGGTCGGCGGCCGCAGGCGACGCCGGAGCGGCCGTGCCGTGCTGGTCTCGCGGCGAGCGCCTTCCACGCAGGGGTCAGTGCTCCATGCGACGGCGGTCGGCGTCGCTCCAGGCACGGGTGTCGCGCGGCTCGGCATAGGGTTCCTCGTCCTCGGGCAGTCCGCCGGCGATCGCACGCTGCCGGGCCATTTCCGCGTCGAACTCCAGCCCGAGGAGGATCGCGAGGTTGGTGATCCACAGCCACACAAGGAAGATGATCACGCCTGCGAGGGTGCCGTAGGTCTTGTTGTAGGAGGCGAAGTTCGCGACGTAGAAGGCGAAGCCTGCCGAGGCTGCCATCCAGATCGCCAGCGCCAGCAGGCTGCCGGGCGTCACCCACTTGAAGCCGCGGCCCTTCGCGTTCGGGGCGGCCCAGTAGAGAATCGCGATCATGACGGTCACGAGGAGGACCAGCACCGGCCACTTCGCGATCGACCACATGGTCAGGGCGGTGTCCCCGATCCCCAGGGCGGTGCCGGCCTGCCGGGCGAGAGAGCCGGAGAAGGCGACGATGAGCGCGCTGGCGCAGGCCAGGACCATCAGCGTGACGGTGAGGGCCAGGCGCAGCGGGAGGACCCTCCACACGGGTCGGCCTTCGGGCATGTCGTAGACGGCGTTCGAGGTGCGGATGAAGGCGGCGATGTAGCCGGACGCCGACCACACGGCGACGACGAGGCCGACGACCGCCAGGAGCGATCCGACGCCGGAGTGGGCCTGGAGCTGCTGCACGGCGTCGGTGATCACGTCCCGCGCCGAGCCGGGTGCCAGTTTCCGCAGGTTGTCCAGGACCTGCTGCGTCGCGGACTCCCCCGCGATGCCCAGCAGGGACACCAGCACGAGCAGCGCGGGGAAGAGGGCGAGGACCCCGTAGTAGGTCAGCGCCGCGGCCCGGTCGGCGAGCTCGTCATCCTTGAACTCCTTCACGGTGCCGCGCAGCACGGCCTTCCACGACCGCCTGGGCAGCTCGGCGGGCCGGTCGGGTGCCCGCTCCTCCACCCGCGGGTCCGGGCCCGCCGTGCTCTCGTGGCCGGTGTCCCCGCGATGGTCGTCTCCGCCTGGTCCTGGCTTGGGTATGCGTGTCATACGGATGCGTGGCATACCCTGCGACTTTCCACCGCGGCGCCACTCATGTCCGCGAGGGCACGCGAAGGCACGCGAGGACCGGGGCCTTGCCCACAGGGGTGCATCGATTGCCCCACGTCTCGGCGGTGGCCGCCGCCGCCCCGGCCCTCGGCACAACACCAGGACACGGGGCCGGCGCGGCCCGGGCCCCGGTGCCGGCTTCTACAGCCAGCCGTTGCGGCGGAAGGCACGGTAGAGGGCGCCAGCAGCGAGCGCCATGAGACCGACGGCGAGCGGGTAGCCGTAGGTCCAGCCGAGTTCCGGCATGTGCTCGAAGTTCATGCCGTAGACGCCTGCGACCATCGTGGGGATCGCGAAGATCGCCGCCCACGCCGAGATGCGTCGCATGTCGTCGTTCTGCCAGGTGCCCACGCGGGCCTGCTGCGCGCCGAGGACCGAGTCCAGCAGTTCGTCCAGGGTCCGCACCTCGATGTCCGTGCGGTGAAGGTGATCGGCGACGTCGCGGATGTACGGGGCGATCTTCGACTGGCGGTCCTCCTCGCCCGGGCCGCCGCTCAGGAGGCCTTGGACCACCGGAACGAGCGGCTGCACGGCATCACGGAACTCGCGCACTTCCCGCTTGAGGGAGTAGATGTTCTCGGTGTGGTCGACGCGGGAAGTCGAGAACACCTCGTCTTCGAGCCGGTTGAGCGTGGCGCGCACCCTCCGGGCGGCGTCGCTGTACGCGTCGACGGCCACGTCCAGCACGGCGTGCAGCACCCCCCAGGGGCCATGGCTCAGCATGTCCGGATCGGCGTCCAGCCGGCGGGCAGCCTCGGTGCAGGGATCGATCGTTCCGTGGCTCACGGTGAGTACGCTGCGATGTCCTACGAAGATCATGATGTCGCCGGTCTCCACCGCCGTCTGTTCCTCCACATATCGGAGGGTCTTCAGCGCGACGGCCAGGACGTCGCCGAAGCGCTCGCGCTTCGGACGCTGTCGTCCGTGGAGCGCGTCCTCGACGGCCAGCGGGTGCAGGCCCAGTTCCTCGGCCAGCTGGACCAGTTCGCCTTCCGAGGGGTCCGCCAGCCGGACCCAGGCGAACTCGCCTTCGCCCAAGCCCCGCAGCCGCTTGAGGACGGACTGACAGGCGTCGTCCGGCAGCTCGCACTCCACGTGCTCCGACCGGCCCGAGCCCTGGTCGTACATGACACATTCCATCTCCCGCGCATGCTTCACCAGCCCGATTTCATGCGCCCGCAGCCGGCTCTCGTCCTGCGTCCGCTGTGTGGCGGGAGACACCGGAGCAGGCTCGTGTAGGCGCGCAGACGCGGGTGATGAGCATCCCCATGAACGCGTCGAGTGAACTGGTGTCCGAGTCCGGAGTGCGGGAGCTGATCGGATGGCTGGTGCACGTCATCGAGGCAGGCGGCGCACTGATCATCTTCGCGGGCGCCGTCTGGGCCTTCGCCCGGTTCGCCACGACCGGTCTGCGCAGGCGCTCCCTCATCGGCGAGTCCAACAAGATCCGCCTCAGCCTGGGCCGCTTCCTCGTCCTGGGACTGGAATTCCAGCTGGCAGGCGACGTCCTGCGCACGGCGGTCGCTCCCAGCTTCACCGAGATCGGCCAGCTGGCGGCCATCGCCGCCATCCGCACCATCCTCAACTTCTTCCTCACCCGCGAAATCGCACAGGAGCGCGCCGAGATCGAAGCCGACCAGAAGGAGCCCGTGCAGCGGACCGCAGCCTCCTGACCATTCGGCTCCCCGCCACCGGCGTTTGATACCGGGCGGCGGGGAACACGGGGCTTGCGAGGTGATCGACTGTGCCCGGACGGGGCGAGTGGCTTTGTTCACTTCAAGCGGTTCTGGCTCAAGTTTTGTGGTCGATCACCTTGTGCATCGCCCGCGTCTCATGCAATCCGAGGATGCTGCACGAGACCGCGCGCCATACGCACGTTGGGCAACCTGTCTCGCCACAGCTCACGCTCACCCGTGAGCTGGAACCCGTGGCGCTCGTAAAACCGGATCGCTCTCCCGTTGTACTCAGTCACCCACAGGTGCAGGGGAGCACCGTCCGCCCATAGGAAGAACTCACCCATCAGCTGACCGCCGATGCCCTGGCCTCGGGCTTCGTCCAGCAGATACATCGGTCCAAGGGTCACCAATTCGTCCCGGCGGCCACAGAGGACGCCAGTGATCTCAGCCCCGGATCGGACGACACGGCAGAAAAGCCGGTCAGGGTGGCGTGCGACCTCGTCAATGAACTCTCGCCACTGCACAATGCCCTCGGTGGTGACAGCGGACCCTCGCTGCTCGCGGATCCACGTCTCATCAATGCCGGCGTCTTCGTTGGGGTAGGTCTGGAGCCAGGCCGTGAGCTGCATACGGCCCACGGATGCAGCATCGTCGGGACTGGGCGCTTCGATTCGGTGGACCATGGGCACCATTCTCAGAGGTGCAACTGACCTGCCGCATGCGGTTATGCCACTGCTGGCCTGTCGATACCCAGAGGCGGCCAATGTTTGTCGGCGATCACAGAGCGTCAGGACAGAAGGACGCACTTGCGGAGGAGTTCGAAGCCGGCGCGGCCGAACATCTGGCGCTTGAGCATCTTAATCCTGTTGACATGTCCTTCGACGACGCCCGAGTTCCAGGGCAGGGTCAGGCCGGCGATCACAGCATCCCGGTCGCGTTCCAACCCTGTCGCGAGGGCGTGGAGACGGGGAAGGTCGTCCTGTCGGACGGCGTCGAGCCAATCCGGCAGACGCTCGCCCTGGAGCTCGGTCAGCATGGTCGCGAAGGACCGAACGTGGCGGGTGAGGGCGGCGATCTCCGGGCAGTTGGTCGAGACGGTCTTGAGCTGGAGCTGTTCGGACTCGCTGAGGGTCTCGGGGCGGCGGAGGATCCATCCGGCGACCGCGCGGGGCGACGGCGGTCGGGCCGCCACCGGCCGTGGCGATGTCCGTTTGAGATGCAGGTAGGCGCGGACACGCGCGTAGCTCCCCTGGTAGCCGAGGGGAACGATCTCCTCCCACAGCTTCCAGGCATTGGTGCAGCCCTCGCGCCAGCGGCCGTCAAGGTAGGACTTGTAGTCGTCCAGGACGGAGGACCGGTTCTGCCACTGGCCGGTGAAGAGGTCTTCCGGCCGTGCGGCGTCGGCGAAACGCTGGACGGTGCGGTAGGTCATGCCGAGCTGCCGCTGGATCGAGCGCCGACTGTGCCCGGCCTCAAGCAGGGCATGGATCGTGGCATGCCGGGCCCTGGTGCGGTCGGCGAAGCGGCTGCTGGTCGTCCACGGCGAGGCCGAGGCCTCGGCTTCCGGCGCAGGTTCAGCCTCGGCTTGCGGAGCGGCGGGGACGAGAACGCGCAGGCAACGGCGGTGCTGGGAGACGCTCCGCTCGGCCGCCTCACTGAGGTTGTGCCAGAGGTGCCACCGGTCGGCGACCTGGACCGGCTGGGGCGCGCCGGCGGTGGCGCCCTCGGCGAAGAACGGAGCCCTGTCCCGGCAGACCACCTCGATCCCCGGCCGCTTTGCCAGCCATGCTGCGAGGCTGGCCGCTTCCCGGTCGGGCAGCAGGTCCACCGGTCGGCGGGTCTCGACATCAACCAGGACAGTCCCGTAGTGCCGTCCCTTGCGGGTCGCGTACTCATCGACACCGACCACCCGCGGGGCGGGCGGATCAGGCTCTGGCAGAGCGTCGACCAGGCGCAGGACCGTGCTCCGTCTGACGCCGACGCCGAGCACCTGGGCCATACGGGCACCGGCCCGCCCGGCCAAAGCCAGCCCGATGTCGGCCAGCGTTGAGCGAAGCCGTTCCGTCCACTGGCCGTGGCGACGCGTCAGCCCTGCTATCTGCTCGACGAACGTCCGCCGCCCGCAGGAAGCATTCGACAGCGTTTGTTGATGACTTGCCGCGGCAGTTGGTGATCAACGGCTGCGGAGATGATGACGAGTTGCGACGGTACTGCTGACGGCTGAGCCTGCTGCCAGACCCCGGAGAGTGAGGGGAGGCATGAGATACTTGATCATGCCTGTGACTAACCCGTGGCTGGCCGGCCCGTCACCGAAGAAGCGCCTCGATCGAGATCGTTTGGAAGAGCGGATACTCAATCTGCTGTCATCGCAGAACATGTGCGTGCTCGCGACGGCAGGGCCGGAAGGGCCTCTGGCGACGCCGGTGCGGTACTTCCACCTCGACTTCGCGGTGATCTTCTCCACGGCTCCCGGTTCGCCGAAGATGAGGAACCTCGCCGCTGACCCAAGGGTGTCGGTGGGGATCTTTGCGCCGCTGGTCGGACAGGCCAGCAGCCGAGGTGCTCAGCTCTTCGGGCGGGCTCGCGTGCTGTCCGAGGACGACCCCGATTTCGAGCACTACTGGCCGGCGTTCCGCTGGCAGTCCGACCATGTCGAACGGTCGCGTTCTCTCGATGAACCAGCATCGGGACCTCTCGTGGTAATCGAGGCCGAGCGGATCGTCTATACCGAGCACTGGCTGCGGCGCGAGGGTTTCGCGCCGCGTCAGTTCTGGGCCAAGCCGGGCCGGTAGTCCGGCATCCCTGGTCGGCTGTCCGGGCGGTCAGCCCGCCTTGGCCGATTCCTCGGCGCGGGCGCGGGTGCTGGCGAGGCGGTAGGAGTCGGTGCCGGTCTCGATGATGGTGCCGTTGAAGGTGAGACGGTCGACGATGGCCGCGCAGAGGCGGGGGTCGGTGAACGTCTTGGTCCAGCCGCCGAAGGTCTGCCGGCCGACGACGCAGTCGCGCACGATGGATCGTCGACAATCCGGCTGACTCGCTCGACGTCCATGCGTTCCACGGAGGCAAGGCAATCACCCCCTGCTTCCGGGTCTGCCGGCAGGCCGGACCCCCGCGGCGACAGCCGGCACCCGGCAAGTGCGTACAACCGCGAAGACGGGGCAGAAGGTGCGGACAGCCGTCGGTCAACTGGGAGGGAGTGGTCGTCATGTCTCGCTCGACCAGCATGATGGGCCCCGTTCGGGCAAAAGAAGCGCACGTTACAGGTACGCCAGGAACGCCGGCGGAGGACCGGGAGCCGGTTCGAGTGGAGAACGCCCGTGAGATGGCACCCGGCGACGCACGCGAGCTCTCGCGTGTCTTCTTCCGCAGACTGCGAACGCTGGAGGAGGGCACGCGCGAGTACCAGTACACGCGCAACACCCTGATCGAGATGAACCTCTCCCTCGTGCAGTTCGCCGCACGGCGCTTCCGCGCCCGAGTGCTCGGCGGGAGTCTGGACATGGACGACATCATCCAGGTGGGGACCATCGGCCTCATCAAGGCGATCGACCGCTACGAACTCGAGCGCGAGGTCGAATTCTCCACCCTGGCCCTCCCCTACATCATCGGTGAGATCAAGCGCCACTTTCGCGACACCACCTGGGCCGTGCACGTCCCCCGCCGTCTGCAGGAACTGCGGAGCGAGCTGGCCAAAGCCCAGGAGGCCCTGACCGACGTCCTGGGCCGGGCACCGACCGTCAAGGAGGTCGCCGGGCACCTCGAACTGACCGAGGATCAGGTCATCGACGGACTCATCGCAGCGAACGGCTATACGAGCGGCTCCCTCGACACCGCCGCCGGTGAGAGTGACGTTCCGTCCCCGACCAGCCGGACCACCCGGCCGCTGGCGGAGCTCGTCGGCGATGTCGACCCCGCCATGGAACTCTTCGAGGACTTCCACACCCTCGCACCGCTGCTGCGACAACTGGACGAGCGCGATCGGCTGATCCTGCGGATGCGCTTCGGCCAGGAGAAGACCCAGGCCGAGATCGGCGCCGCACTGGGCATCTCCCAGATGCAGGTCTCCCGCCTCCTGTCCCGAACTCTCGTCCGGCTTCGCGCCGGCATGCTCACCGGGTAGGGGCGACCGATGACGTCCCTACCGGGGAGCGCGGTGCCGCCGTCTGAGGTCGACCCGCCGTCTTGGCGATCTGGTCGCGTTCCGCACCACCTGCAGCAGCTTCACGCTGCGGCTTCACAAGGCAATGCCCTGAGACGGGGGGTCACCTACACTGTCACGTCCATGCTGAGGCTTCCCGCACCACTCGGGGGCATGCATCCGACCCGGGGCGCCGGCAGCGAGCATGGCGTGGGCCGGGGCCGGGTGTCGGGAGACGAGGTGAGGGGCGAACGCGGGGGTGGGGCAACAATGGAGGCCAGGGAACCGGAGGCGGGCGGTCCGATGAGCGTTGGTCTTCCCTCCGGGAGGCAGCGCCGTCGGCTCACGCTCGCGGGCGTCCCGGGGCCGGTCGCCAAGGGCCGCGCCTTCACGCGCCAAGCACTCCGGGACTGGGGCTGGGACAGGACCGAGACCTCCGAGGACACCCTCCTCCTCGTGTCCGAACTGCTGACCAACGCGTCACTGCATGCCGACGGCTGCCACGAACTCGCCCTGACCGCCGACGAGACGGCCTTGCACATCGAGGTCCACGACGGCACGACGACCCCTCCCGTCCGCCACTCGGCGCCCCAACGCGGCATCCCGGGCGGCCGCGGTCTGTACATAGTCGAGCGCCTGTCCGATCGCTGGGGCACCCACACGTACGGGACCGGCAAGGCCGTGTGGGCCGAGATCAAGGCCTCCCGGCTGGGGGATGGCGGAGCAGCGGAACGCTAAGAGGACTGGACGGGCTTCAGGCGGCGGTAGGGACTCCGGTACGTACCCTGCTGGTCGGCCGGAGGATCCTGGTTACCGGTGAGCCGGAGCTTCGCTGCCAGGGGTGTCACGCCCGGGGCGGGTGGGTGGCGGTGTCCAGGTAGAAGGAGTCAATGCTCTGGACGGCCCGCTCGAACTCCTCCAGGTTGACCGGCTTGGTCACGTAGGCGTTGGCGTGGCTGCTGTACGCGCCGACGACGTCATCGGGCGCGGAGGAGGTGGTCAGGACCACCACGGGAATGGTCTGCAGCGTCTCGTCGCTCTTCAGGACCCGGAGCAGGTCACGGCCGTTCATCCGGGGCATGTTCAGGTCCAGCACGATGAGGTCGGGGCGTACGGTGCCCGGAGCGCGGAGGTGTTCGAGGGCGGCGAGCCCGTCGGTGACCTGGACCAGGTTGCGGGTACCGCGCTCGGAGAGGGCCTCCTCGATGAGCATGGCGTCGGCGGCGTCGTCCTCCACGAGCAGAACGTCGAAAGGGCGGGCGGGGCCGGTCATCATCGGATGCTCCGTAGGTGCGTCGTCGGTGTGGTTGAAGAGTCCCGGCCAGCGGCGCCGGGCGCCCTGACGGGTCATGCCGCATGCCCGGCCGATCTGGGGGTACCCGGCACCCGCGCGGGCCGCATCCAGAGCCGCGTCCTGCTGGAGCCGTCCGGCTGCCTGCTGGAGTTGCTCAAGTACGTGCAATCGAACCAGGGCGCGGGCCCGGCCGTCAGCCGCCGGGCTTCCGAGGTCCTTCTGCAGATGGAGGGCCAAGCGCCGTGCGAGGTCGGAGACAGCCGCATCCGCGACAGCGGCCGTCTCCGGCGCCGTGGTTCGCAAAACGAAGTTCTTGCCTGGCATGGACCGCAGCTTAGGTCCCAAACCGGATGACGACAACAAACGTTGTCCGAAGCCCTCTACAGTGTGCGCTGCGCTTTCTTTCGAGGCGGATGTCTCAGCGGAGGGGATTCACGGATGACCGGCAACACGGGGTCGCCACAGGCGCGGGGGCCTTCCACATGGACGACCCGGCGATGGCTGCGGGTCGGGGTGGCCACGGCGCTGGCCGTGCTGGCCCTCCTCGGAGTGACGGGAGCGTGGATGCTGGGGCGCACGACGTCCCTCAGCGAGGACCTCGTGGACGTGAAGTCTCCCGCGCTGTCCACCGCGATACGCCTGGAGTCGGCCTTGCTGAACCAGGAGACCGGCATCCGCGGCTACGGCCTGACCGGCACCTCGGACTTCCTCGGCCCCTACCGGCAGGGCCTCACCGACCAGGAGAGGGACAGTGCCCGGCTCTCGGAACTGCTGCGCGCCGACGCCGCGGGCCTCAGGGACCTTGGTGCGGTGCAGGAGGCCGCGAAGGCCTGGCAGGAGAGGATCGCCCGGCCGGTCGCCGCCACTCCCGCCGGCGCGCCCTCGTCTCTGGCCGCGGAACGTTCGGCGGAGGGCAAGACGGCCTTCGACGAGGTCCGCGCGGCCCTGACCGCCCAGCAAGAACGGCTGCTCGAGGAGCGGACCCGGGCGAGAGACGATCTCATGGTCACGATGAGGCTGCGCAACTGGGTCTTCGGAGCCATCGCTGCGGTCATCGCCCTTCTCGCGGGCCTGGTCTTCGAAGCCCTGCGCCGCGGCATCACCACGCCCCTGGAGCGGCTCGGCACAGACGCACGCGCCATCGCCGGCGGCGACTTCGACCGGCCCATCACCCCTACAGGCCCCGCGGACCTGAGGCGGCTGAGCAGCGAGATCGACTTCATGCGCCGACGCCTCGTCAGGGAGCTCGCCTTCAGCGAGGAGGCTCGGCGGCACCTCGACGCGCAGACCGCCGACCTGCAGCGGTCCAACGCCGAGCTGGAGCAGTTCGCGTACGTTGCCTCCCACGACCTGCAGGAGCCGCTGCGCAAGGTCTCCAGCTTCACTCAGCTTCTCCAGCGGCGCTACGGAGGGCAGCTCGACGCCAAGGCGGACCAGTACATCGGCATCGCCGTCGACGGTGCCAACCGTATGCAGACCCTCATCAACGACCTGCTCGACTTCTCCCGCGTGGGCCGTGTCCACCACGACCACGAAAGCGTGGACCTCGAAGCGGTCATGGAGCAGACCGCGTCCTCCCTGAGCCTCGGCATCGAAGAAGCCGGGGCGACCATCACCCACGACCCGCTGCCGACCCTGGTCGCCGACCCCACCCAGATGGGCATGCTCTGGCAGAACCTGATCGGCAACGCGGTCAAGTTCCACCGCCCGGGCCGAGCACCGAACATTCACGTGACAGCCGACCGCGTCGGGGAGCTGTGGCGGTTCACGGTGACCGACAACGGCATCGGCATCGCGCCCGAGTACGCCGACAAGGTATTCGTGATCTTCCAGCGACTCCACACCAAGGACGCCTATCCCGGAAGTGGAATCGGCCTGGCGATGTGCAAGAAGATCGTCGAGTTCCACGGCGGCACCATCGCCGTCGACCCGGAGTACTGGGACGGAACGCGCATCAGCTTCACCCTCGCCCCCGTACCTCCCCCGGCCCCGTCGACCATCGCGGAAGCGACCCGGGCCACCGCGGAGCCGGCGCCGTGACCGCAACTCTCACCCACATCGACGGCACCGCTGCGGACGAACCGCTCTACCGCATCCTCCTCATAGAGGACGACGCCGCCGACGCCCTGCTCGTCGAGGAGCTCCTCCACGACACCGAGCTGCGCTTCGAGCTCATGACGAGCATCTCGCTGGCCGAAGCCCGCTCAGAGCTCGCATCCCGCGCCGTCGACTGCATCCTCCTCGACCTGCACCTGCCCGACGTGTCGGGCACCGATGCGGTCACCACCGTCCGCGCCATGGCCCCGCACACCGCGGTGATCGTCCTGACCGGCCTGTCCGAGAAGCAGGCGGGCTCCGAGGCGATGGCCGCCGGGGCCCAGGACTACCTCGTCAAGGGCAAGGTCGAAGCCGAACTGCTGCGCCGCACGGTCCGCTACGCCGTCTACCGGAGCCACACCGAGCGCGTGGCGGCCGAAGCCCAGTCGGCCCGGCAGCGCGCGGAGGAGAACGCCCGGCTGGAACGCGGACTGCTGCCCCAGCCCCTCCTCGGCACCTCCACCGTCACGGTCACCGCCCGCTACCTGCCCGGCGCCGAACAGGCCCTGCTCGGCGGCGACTTCCTCGATGTCGTCGAGGGTGACGACGGACTGCTGCACGCCGTCGTCGGTGACGTCAGCGGACACGGTCCCGACGCCGCCGCCCTCGGCGTCTGCCTGCGCATCGCATGGCGCTCACTCGTCCTGGCCGGACACGACGGCACCGAACTGCTGCACCTCATGGAACGTCTCCTGGTGGCGGAGCGCGGCACCCAGCCCATGTTCGCCACGTGCACGCTCCTCACCCTCGATCAGAAGGCCGCCGCTGCCACCCTCTACCTGGCGGGCCACCACGAACCCCTGCTCACCACCTCGGAGAAGACCCTGGAGGTGGCCGCCGAGCACGGCATCGCGCTCGGCATCGACCCCGGCCACCACGACTGGCCCGCGACGGTCATCCTCCTCCCGGACGCCGGAGCGCTCACTCTCTACACCGACGGCCTCACCGAAGGGCACAACGGGGACGCCGGCGGCCGGCTCGGCATCGAGGGGCTCCTGCCCCTGATCAACACCACACCGTCCGCGGATCCCGCGGCGCACCTGGACAGCCTCATCCGCCAGACCAGAGCGCTCAACGCCGGAAGACACACCGACGACCTCGCGGTACTCCGCCTCGGCTGGGATTTCCACCAGGCATGAAATACAGGGCTGCTGCGGAGGGGGACGCGGTGTTCCGCCGGGCGGGGCCAGGTCGTGACGATGGCAGCGCCCTTGCTCGGTGTTCGGCGGGCGCTGCCGGTCTTGGTGGTCCGACTGCCGCTGACGGCGATCTCGCTCGCCGGAACGGTCAGCCTCCGTCGGCCGCGGTGCGGGCCCGTACCTCCTCCGGGGTGAGGTAGTGGTCCGTGTACTCGAAGTCTCGCAGCGTCGCCGGCTTGTGCGTTTGGAAGCCGGTCCGGACGAAGTCGTCGCCGGCCACGGCGTTCAGGAGCCAGTTCGTCATCACCCGGGTCTTCGCGGCCCCGGTGCGCAGCGCCGCCCAGTGGTAGCCGCGGGCCACGGCCTGGGCGGGCATCCCGCGCAGGCCGATGCCGAGCGGCCGGGAGACGCCGTCGCGGCCGCCGAGGTCCACGACGAGTCCGAGGTCCTTGTGGACGTACGGGCGCAGCGGCGTGCCCCGCAGCGTGGCGACGACGTTGTCGGCGGCGATCCTGCCCTGGCGCTCGGCGTGTTGCGCGGTGGGCGGGCACACCGTTCCGTCCCCGCCGCCGGCGAGGTCGGGCACGGCGGCCGCGTCACCGAGCGCGAACGCGCCGTCCGCTCCCGGCACCCGCAGGTCCGGAGCGACGACGAGCCGGCCGCTCTTCGCGGTCTCGGCGCCCAGCGTGGCGATGAGTGGGCTCGCGGCGACGCCGGCCGTCCAGACGAGGGTGCGGCTGGGCAGCACGCGCCCGTCGGTGAGGGTGACGTCCTCGGGGCCGGCCTTGGCGACGGAGGCGCCGAGCGAGACCTCGATGCCGCGGCGGCGCAGCACGTCGAGGGCGGCCCGGCCCAGCCGGTCGCCGAGCTCGGGCATGAGTTTCGGGGCCACGTCCACGAGGTGCCAGCTGATCTCGCGCCGGTCCAGCCGGGGGTACCGGCCGACGGCGTTCGTGGTGAGCCGCTCCAGGGAAGCGGCCGTCTCGGTGCCCGCGTAACCGCCGCCGACCACGACGAAGCCCAGCCGTGAGGCCCGTTCCGCCGAGCCCGGTGCGGCGGCGTCGGCCAGGTCGAGCTGGGCGATCACGTGGTCGCGCAGGTGGGCCGCCTCGGCCAGCGTCTTCATGCCGCGGCCGTGCTCCGCAAGGCCTGGGATGTCGAAGGTGCGGGTCACGCTCCCCGGCGCGAGCACCAGGTGGTCGTACGACTGGTCCACCACCTCCCCGGTGATCTTCCGGATGACGCAGACCTTGGCCCGGGTATCGACACCCACGGCCCCGCCGGGCACGATCCGGGTCCGGTGGCGGCGGCTGCGGCGCAGCGACACCGCCACGGACTGGGGCGTGAGCACCCCGGAGGCCACCTGCGGCAGCAGGGGCAGGTAGAGCTGGTAGGAGAACGGAGTGACCAGCAGGATCTCCGCCTCCCCGGGTGACAGCGTGCGCTCCAGGCGGCGTACGCAGGAGACGCCGGCGAAGCCCGCGCCGACGACCACGATCCTCGGTCGTGCCATGGTGTCCGTCCCTTCTCGCGTGTACGGGTCCCCGGCACACCTTCCCCGGCAGGCCGTTCCATGCACGCGGAAAGCGGGGCGGACGTCCGCGGAGGGCCGGGGCAGGGTCACCGAACGGCCCCGGATGGCCCCGGATGGCCCCGCCCCGAGGCGCGGGAGTGCCCAGCAGGGCCTCGTATTCACCTGCTGGGGAGGCCGCTTGCTCGGCGCAGCCGCCTCCTCAGCCGCCGCTGGACGGGCAGGCGTCTTCATCGCCTGTATGTCAGCTGGCCAAGAACTCGTCGAGGAGCTTGTCGAGGTCGAGGAACTCCTCCCCCGCGCCGGTGACGGCGTACGACTGCTCCAGGAAGCATGCGATCGCGCGGGCCTCCACGAAGAGAACGGCATTGCCTTGCATCTCGGCGCTGGGGCCTCGCAATGCGACGCGGAGCTCGTCGGCGCCTGCTGCCGTGTGGGGACTGAAGGTGACGTCTCCCTCGCCCACCGGACGGTGGAGACCCTCGGCGAGCATCTGCCGGTCGAAGTTCCAACGGGCCAGGACTGTGGGGCCGTCGAAGAACGTGGCTTGGACCACGTACGGGTCATCGGCGTCGTAGGAGAATCGGGCAAGGAGCGGCACACGGCCCCTCGCCGCGTCGAGGCGGACAACGATCAGAGCGGACGCAGACACACAGGACATCGACAGGCCTCCGGGGTGGGCTGCACGTTTGCACTCGTCTGCCCTGCTTCACCCCTTCCACACTGGCCCGATCGAGGGAGCAGCCGGGAAGGCCGCACGGTCTGAAGGGCTTTGACACGCCGACTGGTCCGTCCCTCTGGCCGTGGACGTGCACGTCCACCTGGTGCTTCCGGGCAAGGCAGCCCTTCGGTTCACGGAGCGCGCAAAGGACCTCGACACACCGAGTTCCCGATGCTCGTGAGCATCGACGTCTCCGCCGCCTCCAACTGCACGTTGCAGCAACGCATCCGCAGCAGCGACATGTACGGCGGATGCGCCATGGGCCTGGGGATGCGGCCCTGGTAGGGCCGTTCAGATCCGTTGGGCGCGGTGGAGGAGGGCGTGGAGGCCGTGGGCGCGCAGAGCGGCCCGGGCGGCGTTCGCGCCCGGTGCACCGTGCACGCCGCCGCCCGGGTGGGCGGCCGCGGACGCCAGATAGAGGCCTTTGACGGGGGTTTCGGGCCTGCCGGTGCCGGGTGTGGGGCGGAAGATCGCCTGTTGGTGCAGGGAGGTGGTGCCGTTGTTGATGGCGCCGTTGTCGAGGTTCTCGTTCATGGCCTGGAGCGTGGTGGGGGCCAGGATCCGGCGGGCGCCGATGAGCCCGCGGAAACCGGGCGCGAAGCGTTCCACCTGTGCTTCGATCCGGTCGGCCATGGCTTCTTGTTCGCGGGCGTCCCAGCGGCCGGTGATGTGGTCGGGGCCGGCGTCGGAGGTGATGCGCTGCGGGAGGTGGGTGTAGGCCCACGCCGACTCCGTGCCGGCCGGTGAGCGGCTGGGGTCCGCCGTGGTCATCTGGCCGAACAGGGCGAACGGTTCGTCGGGGACCTGCCCCATGGCGATCTGCGAGGCGAACCGGGTCAGGCCGTCGACGCCGTCGGCCACATGGACCGTCCCCGCTCCGGCGGCCTGCGGCGCCGTCCACGGCACCGGGCCGGTCAGGGCCCAGTCGACCTTGAACGTCGCGAAGTCCCAGTGGAAGCGTTGCAGGTCCCGCAGGAGGCGGGACGGCAGGTGCTCCTCACCGACGAGGTCCCGGTACAGGGTCGGTGCCGAGGTGTCGGCGAGCACGGCCCGGCGCGCGTCAATCGTGTCTCCGCCCGCCGTTTCGACCCCGACCGCCGTGCCGCCGCGTACGACGACGGACGCGACGCGCTCCCCGCAGCGTACGACGCCCCCGCGGCGGCGGAGGCGGCTCACCAGTGCCGCGGTCAGGGCGCCCGCTCCGCCGACCGGTACCGGGAAGCCGTGGCTCTGTCCGAGCATGGACATCAGCCAGCCGAAGCCGCCACTGCCGACGGCCTCGGGGCCCAGGTCGGCGTGCAGGGCGTTCCCGGCCAGCAGGAGCCGCCCGCCCTCGCCTGCGAACTCCTCCTCGCCCATGCGGCGCACCGGCAGGGCCAGCTTCCGAGCCAGTCGCAGCCCCCCGGAAGTACGGAGTTTCGCGGCCAGCCGGAGCCCGGGGCGAACCGGGGGGAAGGGCGTGAACAGGGCCTGTACGAGGTCCGGCCCCACCCGGGCCCACGTCCGGTACAGGTTCTGCCATGCCTCGGCGTCGGCAGCCGCGAAGTCCGCCAGGCCGGTGCAGGTGTCCCGCACCCGGCGCTCCAGCACCGCGCACCGGCCGTCCATCAGCGGGTGGGCCAGTACGGACGGGGCGTGACTCCATCGCAGCCCCTCGGCGGCGAGGTCGAGACGCGCGAGGACCGGGGAGGCGGCGGCCAGCGGATAGAAGGCACTGAAGACGTCCGAGATGTAGTCCGGGTGCACCCCGCGGTCACTTCGTACGGCCCCTCCGGGCTCCGGCTGCGCCTCCAGTACCTCCACGCTCCATCCGGCGTCGACCAGCACGTTCGCGGCCACCAACCCGTTGGGGCCCGCGCCGATCACCACCGCGTCAGGCACGGAGCACCTCGCCGGGCCGCTGCTCCACGACGCCGGCCAGGCGGGCCAGCATGCCCCGGTGCCTGAGCTGGAGCGCCGCTTCGCTCACCGGGTTGTGGAGGGTGCCGCCGATGCCGCGCAACGGGTGTTCGTCGCAGACGACGAGGGTCTCCGCACCCCACGGCCGGAGCTGAAGGAAGATCCTCGCCGTGCCGAGGGCCTTGAACGAAGCCTCCAGCTCAAGCTCCCTGCCGGTTTCCCGATGGCGGACGGTCGTCACCCCCTCGGTCGACCAGGGGCCCAACCGCACGGTGTAGCGCAGCCGGGATCCGACCTCCGGCCAGAGCTGATCGAGCGGCGTCGACTCGGAGGGTCCCACCACCCACTCCCCGTACAGGGTCGGATCGGCCAGCACCGCCCACACCGCCTGGGGGGACCGGTGAATCAGCTGGTTTCGGACGGCCATGGGAGAAGTCCTTCTGCCGGAAACGGACAGTGTGCGGGCCGCGCGAGCCGGACAGTGCACCAGCTGCGTGCGCCCCTGCGTGCGCCCCCTCGGCCGGCGGTCTCTTGGTCGACGGCCGGGCGACCCGGATCAGTGGGCACGTCACTTCGTGTGACCCACCGGCGCTCATGCTCAGGCGTGCCGGGCCGCGGCACTGACCTCCGCCTCTCAGTGCCTCATCTTTCGGGCGTGTCCGGGCCCTGCTATCCGCCGCTGCGCTTGCCGGGCGGGTCCTGGGGGTCCACGCCCGTCGAGGCGGAAGCGTCCTTCGTTCCGCTGGGACGCTGCGACCGGCCCCGGGGACCCAGATCGTGCATGCCCTTCTCCCCAGAGCCAGAGCCCTTGCTCTGGTCCTCCCCGCGCGCTCCCCTGCTCTTCACCGGTTTGCCGTGCGGGTTTCCGGCCTCTTCCTTGGAAACGGTCCGGCCGGACCCCTTGTCCCGGGCGTATTCGTCCGGGTGGAAGGAACGGTGGGCGCTCGGGTTGTCCTGCTGGCGGGTCTCGTCCACGTCCGGCGACCAGCCGTGCTGCTTGGCGCCCTCGTGGCGACTCGGACCCTTGCCGTGGGCGGGCTGGGACGGCTTCGGCTGCTTCGTCATTGGCCTGGCCTGCTGTCTGTTCGGGAGGGGCGCGCGCATCGGTGCCAGCGCGTCTACCGTTGGTCTTCTCATCGTCCCACCGTCCACCGAAGCGGTCGCGTCGACTCCACACACGGCACAGGCGGCGGAAGTCCGGCCACGTGCCAGGCACACGGCCGATCGGCTGCTGCTCGGCCCGACGCGCCAGGTCAGGCGGCAGCCGTCGTGCGCGCCAGCTCGCTCACCACGTCGGTCAGGCGCCCCCTGCGCAGGTGCGCGGTGCGCTGCCGGGCGGCTCCGCCGCCGGAGCGCCGCACCCGGTCGAACAACTCCTCCGCGAGGTCCAGGTCTCCGGTCACAGCCAGCCCGGGCGCCGCACGTTCCAGCAGCCGCTCCGCCAGCGTCACGGCCGGTACGTACTCTTCCCGGGCGGGATCGAGGCCCTCGCCGGTCAGCCCGCGACGGGCTGCGAGCGCGTGGGCAGCGTGGAGGGGCGGGTCGCGAAGGTCCGGAGGTGGCTGTCCGTTGCCGATGTCGGGCATGAGCGAGGTGGCCAGGCCTCGTACCAGGGCGGTGAGCAGTACGACCACGTCGAGGTCTGCGTTCACGTCGCAGACGCGGATCTCCAGTGTTGGTACGTGCTCGGACGGGCGGGCGTGCCAGTAGATCATCCGGCGGTCCAGCAGGGTGCCGCTGCGGACCAGGTGGCCGGCGAGGCGCTCGTACCCGGCCTCGTCGAGCAGGGGCGCGGGACCAACGCCCGGCCACCGCGCCCACTCGACCGACCTGTGACTCGCCCAGCCGGTGTCCCGGCCCAGGGAGAAAGGCGAGTTGGCGGCGATCGCCTGGAGCGTCGGCAGCCAAGGTCGCATGTGGTTGGCCAGCGCGAGCGCCTCGGCGTGTCCGGTTACTCCGACGTGGATGTGGCAACCGCACACCATCCCGTCGTACCCACCCACCAGTGAGGACCACCGGGCGGCCATCCGCCTGTAACGCTCGCCCGGGGTCACGGTCGGCGGACGCCGCGGTGGGACGGCGGGAGTGCCGGTGGCGACGAGCAAGGACCCCTCGCTGGCAGCGGCCTCCACCATCACCCTCCGCAGCAGGGCGAGTTCGGACCTCAGCACGGCCAGTGTCGCCGTAGGGCGGGTGCACACCTCGACCTGTGGTGCGAAGAACTCCGTCTGCGCCTGTTCGCCCAAGAGCGGCATCGCGGCTTCAACGACACGGGGGCCCCGGGCCACGGGCGTGCCCGTGTGCCGGTCCACGAGCAGGAATTCCTCCTCGACGCCCACCGTCATCCGGCGGCCTGCCCGCGGCCGGCCGGCCTGTATGGGGTCGACGCCGCGTACCGGAACGGTCACCATGGCACACATGGGGAAGCCCTTCGCCGAACGGGCTGGAGCAGGCCGTGACCGACTCGCTCCCACTGCCTCGCGTATACCCCTCCGATCGGCCGACAGTCGGTCCGCAACCACTCACCACCTCCCTCCGCGCTTGCCGGCGTCGGCATGGCGTGACCGGCAGCCCTCAGCTGTCCTACGATGCCGTTGAGGGCCTCGGGACGAGGGACCGGAGGGCACATGCCTGAGCAGGGCCGGGGATCGGAGGCTGACCCGATCAGCGCCGCCCAGCACGAGGCATTGCGGTGGGTCGGCCTCACGGCTGCCGCCGATACCGGGATGGACCGGTTCGCTCGGCTGGTTTCACGAGTACTGCACGTACCGGTGGCCTTCGTTTCGCTGGTCGAGGCACACCGGTAGATCCTGCCTGGACTGGTCGGTCTGCCGGAGCCCTGGGCGGGGCGCCGCGCGCTGCCGCTGCCGCATTCGCTCTGTCGGTACGTGCCGGCCTGCGGGCAGCCCCTCGTCGTACCGGACGCCCGCGCCGACGACCACCTCAGCACCCACCCGGCCGTCACGGACGTCGGCATCGTCGCGTATGCCGGAATGCCGCTGACCGATACCGACGGGCTCGTCCCCTGGGCTCGCTGTGCGCCATCGACCACCAGCCCCGTACGTGGGAGCCGGGCGAGCTCTCCGACCTGGAGGATCTGGCCGCCGCCTGCTCCGCCGAGTTGCGTCTGCGCATCCTGTCGGCCCGGAACCGGTCCGCACAGCAGGTGCTGGAGACCGCGCGGGCGCCGCCGAGCAGGCCAGAAGCGACGCGCAGCGCCTGGAGCAGCAAGCCCAGGCTGGATTGGACCATGCCGAGCTGCTGCTGAGGGCCTCGGAGGAGCCGGCCCAGACGTCGGGGCTGGAGGACGTCCGGCGACGGGTGCGGGACCTTTTCGTCGGTGTCGGGAAGCCGTCGTACGTCGGCCTGCTGGTCGCCGACAAGGACGAACTGCACCGGGTTCCCGACCCGGACGTCGAGCACTCGGTGGAACGGGAGGTTCTCGCGCTGCCCGTGGACGCGGCGTTCCCGAGCACCCGGGCCATGCGGGAACGGCGGGCGGTCCTCGTACCCGACCGCGAGGCGCTCGTCGCCGACTACAGCCCCGAGGCGGTCGGCTTCTTCGACCGCATGGGCTTCACCACGATGCTGTGCCTGCCGCTCTGGGGCAGCCGCCCCCTGCTGGGCGTGCTCGCGATCTGCTGGGCGTGCTCGCGATCTGCTGGGCCAAGCGGCACGAGGTGGGCGTCACCGAGCGGGCAACCTCACCGCCGCGTGCGGCTACGTCGCGCAGGCGGTGGAACGCGCCCTGTATCTGGCCGAACGGATCTCGGTCGCCCGGCAGCTCCAGGCCGCCATGCTCACCGACCTCCCCCTCGCCGACGGCGTCGAGATCAGCGCCCTGTACCAGCCTGCCGCGGACGACCACATGATCGGCGGAGACCGGTACGACGCCTATCACCTGCCCCGTGCTGCCGCTTCCCACGGTGAGACCCCGGCGCTCATGGTCACGGTCGGCGACATCACCGGCCACGACATGCACGCCGCCACGATCATGGGCCAGATCCGCAGCATGCCGGGGCAGGCCACCATCGACCATCCGCCCTACAGCCCAGCCACCGCGTTGACCGCCCTCGACGCGGCCTGCTCGATCCTGCCCATGGAGACCAGCGGCACCCTGGTGCACGCCCGCCTCGACCCCGTCGACGGCAGCTTTGCCGGCTTCTGGAGCGCAGCGGCGCCACGGGGACGCTACGCATCACGCCGGACGTGAAAGCGGCACTCCGGGCCTGAGGCCGACGCGTCGCTCCGTGTCGATGGCTCCGTGCTCCGCGGGGGGCTCGGGCGGGGGCGTGCGCAATGCGCTGCGTTCGCGGTACCAGGCTTCGCGAATGTGGCTGGCGAGACGGTCTTCGAGCAGGTCGGTCGCGCGCGGCGCAGCCGAACGCGATGTCCTCTTCGAGGTCCGGCTCGTCGGTGAGGAGGAGAGCGGGCGACGACGCCGGTTGACCACCGCAGCCTGGCCAGCCCGCCCCGGGGCGGTCGGCGCCAGGACGGTAGGCGGGGAACGGCGGCAGGGCATCGCCCGGGGTACACCTGCCGCCGGGGCGTTGTCGTGCCGACCGTCAATGTGGCCCCTGGCCATGCCGTGGGGGCCGACCACACCCATCGGCGACCCGCCGAACCACGCGGCGAACCCCACATCGTGCATGTTGCGCAGGACGGTGTTGCGTTCGGACATGCCGGGCTTCCGGAGAGAACGCGGCGCGTGTCAAGGCGCCGACACCGCAGTCACCGTCGCCCGCACGCGAACGTTCCGCCATACCGGCTGCGCCGAACCGGCACAGTCACCGCAGCACGTTCTCCACGGAACCGACCGTGTGGGGACAGAGCGGGTCTTTTGCCGTAGAGGGGGCAGACGCTGTGTAGGTCCACCAGCGGAAGGAGGCTCAATGGCCGCACCCGTTCTCCATCAGCCCGTGCCCCGCACCGGTCAGCCCACCACAGCCGCACGCGACGCCACCCGCGCCTTCCTCCTCCGCGCCGCCCAGGTCAGACCCCCTGCCCCGCCCTCGAACGCTGACAGCGTCCTCTTGGTCGTCACCGAGCTCGTCACCAACGCGCTCCGCTACACCGGGGGACCCTGCGCCCTCCACCTGGAACTGCACGTGGATCACCTCGAAATCTGTGTCACCGACACCAGCCCCTGCCGGCCCCAG
Organism: Streptomyces sp. NPDC001502; assembly: GCF_042894785.1. Classification (NCBI taxonomy): domain Bacteria; kingdom Bacillati; phylum Actinomycetota; class Actinomycetes; order Kitasatosporales; family Streptomycetaceae; genus Streptomyces; species Streptomyces sp. NPDC001502. The sequence goes on along the minus strand of NZ_JBIAVW010000027.1, from coordinate 4,295 downwards.
CCCCGACCGCCGCACACGGACGGAACCGGCGGCTGGGGATGGCTGCTGATCAACCACCTCACCACCCACGTTCACATCGAGCCCACCCCGGAGGGGGGCAAAACCATCTGCGCCCACTCACCCTGGTAGACCCGGGAGTTCGCACAAGATCGCGCCGACATCGAGCACGACCAGAGGGGGCGCGAGTATCACTCCGTGACTCCGTGAGGGGTCACTTGTGACGGTGAACCGACCACTGAGCACAGGTCGGCGGGGCAGACGGACGTCGGAGCTGGTCGATTTTGCCCAGATGGGCGGATGCAACGCGAAGGATCCGGTTGGCGGCCACAGAGCGGACCGACCATCTACGCCGCGCTGTGCGAAGAACCGGGAGCGAGCGTGACGAGGCGCCCGCGACCGTCGCCCACATCCACTCGGACCTGGCCGATGCCGCCCTGAGCAAGGCGATACGGATGCTCGAATGTTTCCTCAAGTAATCCATCTCGCCGCTCGCCCTGCTCTCCCCTCATGAAGGAGCCGTCGGGCCCGCACGCACTACTGGGTCGGCCGGGCCGGTTCACGGCGCGCGAGCACCTGCCGCGGGGAGCGGAAGCAGGTCGAGGCGGGTAGGGCCCGCCCCCAGTCAGTGCTTGGCACTCGGGACGGCCAAGGGCTCCCCCGGAGCCTTCTTCTTCGCCGCCTCCATCTGTCCGCCGAGTTCAGTGAGGCGGTTGCGGCCCATGGCCTTGCGTACGTCGGGGAACCACTCCTTCTCCTCTTCCTCGACGTGGTGCCGGACGTTCTCCATGAGGACGCTCATCTTGGCGTCGAACCGCTCGTCGGCCGCGTCGAGGTCCTTGAGCTCGGAGAGCATCCACAGCACGACGTGGTGCTCCTCGATGCTTTCCAGGACGTGGTCCTTGGTCTCAGGTGCCGCCTCCCGGGCGGCCGGGTAGAAGATCTTCTCCTCGATCCACGTATGCGTGGTCAGCTCGTCGATGACCTTGTCGGCGATCTTCCGCTTCTCCGCGTGAGCGTCGTCGCCGGCCTTCTCGAACTGCTTGAACAGCTTCTCGACCGTCTTGTGGTCTTCCTTGAGCAGCACGATCCCGTCCACCAACGCCTCCGAGGCTTCGCCGTACCGGGCGGCGCAGCCGGCCGCCCCACGCCCGTTTACCCGGCACACGCTCGCGATGCTCGCCCGAAACGAGGGATTGGCCCGGATGGACGACGCGCCTACCCCGTCCGCTGGGGGCACCGAACCACCACGCATGCATACCAACTGACATAAACCCGTTCGGCGTCTGGTATGTCCGTGGATCGCGGGTAGGGGCGGCGCATGACTGCAATCCAAACGCTCGCGGCCGAAGGCCAGGCCTCACTCTTCCTCATCTTCGCCGGAGTGGTCCTGGTCGTCCTTCTGATCGGTGCCTTCTGGTACGGCAGCCGACGCAGGCGCCGGGAGGCACCGCCCGCCGAGCAGAACCCCGTCGCACAGCGCCGCGAGGACTCCTGGCAAACCCCGGAAGAGCACGCACACGACCAGAAAGACCAGGAGTACCCCCGGCCGTGAGCCCGACCGACCCGACCGGCTGAGCCCGCCGATTCGTTGACAGGTACGCAGCGATCCGCACGGCGGACCCCAGAGCAGCGCGACGGAAACCGCCCGGCTGCAGGTGCGGCACGGGAAGGCCCCCGTCTTCAGGGACCGTCAAGCTTCCGCCGCAGGGATGGACGAACTGGGGAGGCGGGGCCTGAAGGCGGATACGCCGACCGGGATTCCTGGGCGGCGTGTCGGGCCTGCAGAAGGGCGCCACGGCCGGCCCGCACGGCGCCTCGGCCACCAGCTCCTCCCGTGTCGCGGGCGCGAGAGCGTCACACATCCGTACGTCGTCGGCGGCCATCAGCGCCCGCTCGAACCTCCGGGCTGCCGCCTCGGCCGCCTCTGCCCGTTCACTGGCCGTTGCGCACCCCGATGTGGCCGGGCACACCGCACCTGCCAACAGCCAGGCAGTGATCGGACGCATGCGCCAGAGCAGGACACCGGGATGTCAGGCGTCGTACCCGCGTCACCGACGCCAGAGGTCGGGCGCGCCATCAGCATGCATGCTGATGGCCCTTCTCCCCTGCGGTGCCGCGACCGCGCAGCAGGTCCTTGCCCGGGCCACCGACATCGCCCGTTGAGTGCACCGCCCAGGCGGCCGCAGCCCCGCGCGGCGACGGGCCACCCGCGCGACCAAAGCCGAGGCCGCTCTGCGGACAGCGATCGATGATGCCCTTGCCACAGCCCACCCGGCCCACCCGGCCAAGCCGGCGCTCCTGCCGGACCCGTACAGCCTGCGCCATCACCTCGCCCGTTTCCCCGCGACCTGCGTCGGCGTACTTTCGCGGCCCCCGATGACGCCACCGTCCGTGCCCGCTACGAGGACGCCGGCCACGGCTTGTGCGTCATGGTCGGACACCGCATGGTCCACCACGCCATAGATGGGGCCGAACAGCTGGTTGCCGTCCGCCGTCCGGACGGCGCTCCGGGTCCATCGACCGCAGAACCGAGACCGAGGCTCCCCCATCGGCGGGCCTGTCGTTCGGGTGCAGTCCAGGCCAGGCCGTGATGGCAGCGTGCCGGCGGGTAGGCGTCGGGTATGAACTCACACACCCCCGACACCTCGCCCACCGCCAGGCAGACAGCAGTGCTCGACACCGCCTCGACATGGTGGCTGACGACCCTGGACCGGCTCGAGCGGACCACGATGGCCGATCCGGCCATCCGGGTGCTCCAGCGGGGCATCCGCTCGCTCCCCCTGGGCCGGATGCGCGATCCCTTGCACGGCAGACCGCTGGGCCACCCCGTGCACCCCGTCCTCGTGCAGGTGCCCATCGGGTGCTGGCTGTCAGCCTCTGTACTCGACGTCGTACCCGGTGCAAAGCACGCGACGACCACCCTGACCGCCGTCGGACTGGCAGGGGTCGCCCCGGCAGCGATGGCCGGCTGGGTGGACTGGGCAGACCTGCCACCGGAGCAGGCCCGGGTCGGTCTGGCCCACGCGGTCTCCAACGTGGCTGCGGTGGCCTGCTACACCGCGTCCCTCACGGCGCGGCTCCGCGGCCGCTCGGCGAAGGGGCGGCTGTGGTCCCTGGGCGGACTGGCTGCCGTGGCCGTCAGTGGTGCGCTGGGCGGGCACGTGGCGTACCGACAGGCCGTCGGCGCGCACGCCACCACATGAGGGACACCCCTGTGCCCCCTGCAAGCCCGACTCCGATGAGCCTCGGCCGGTCAGCTGACTTGCGTGTTCCCGCGCCCTCGCCGGAACGGACCTTCGTATCAGGAGGTGGGGGGCGTTGCGGTGTGGTCCGGATGGTGGCGGGTGCGGCGGATGGTCTTGAGACGGGCCTCCAGGAGGTGAGCGCGCCCGCCGACCAGCTCGTCGACGACGTCGCGTTCCATCCCTACGAAGGGCTCGTAGTAGGTGGAGTTGTACGCCTCGATGATCTGGAACGTCCAATGACCTGGGATCACGTTGCGGCCGACGATGTCACGCTCGACCCGTGCGGCCTCCTCCTCGTGGCCCGCCTCCCGCAGGAGCCGGACCGCGTCGCCGAGCTCGAAGTCCGCGGTCCCGGTCAGCTGGTGGAAACCGTAGAGGTGACCCCGGGCCCGCTCCGTGGTCTCCAGCGCCTTCGAAAGCGCGCCCAGCGCGCGCACCGTCTTCTCCTCGACACCGTCCGGCACCTGGTGCGCCGGGTCCATCTCGCGATTGCTGCTGTCCATGGAGGTTGTTCTGCCCGAAGAATGCTTCACCGAGCGGCCGATTGGGCCGATCGGCGTAAGGCAGTCTCGTCAGACGGCCCGGCCAACGGCACGTTTCCGTCGAAGCGCCCTCTCGGAGAACTACGGAATGCGGGCGAGCTCTCCTGCCCGGTCACCAGGATAAGAAACAAGTAAAAATCGGATGCATGCCCCGGATGCGGTCGGGCAGATGATGCTTCGGAGGTTGATGACTATGGTTCCCCTGCTTCTTGTTCTCCTGCTGGTCCTGCTTCTCTTCGGCGCCGGTTTCGCGGTGAAGATTCTCTGGTGGGTCGCGATCGCAGTCCTCGTCCTGTGGCTTATCGGTTTCGTGGCCCGTCCGAAGGGCGGTAGCGGCCGCTGGTATCGCTGGTAGCCGTATGACGACAGTGCAGTTCAGACACTGCATGGCGGTGGGGGGGGCCCCCCCCCGGGGGGGGGGGGGGGGCGGCCCCCCCCCCCGCCGCCCCCCCCGGGGGGGGGGGGCGGCCCGGCGGGGGCGGCGGGCGCGGGGGGGGGGGGGCGGCGG
>NZ_JBIAVW010000026.1:91674-114295 GCF_042894785.1 Streptomyces sp. NPDC001502 | reverse complement strand
TTTGGCACGCTGTTGAGTTCTCAAGGAACGGACGCTTCCTTTGTACTCACCCTTTCGGGCTTTCCTCCGGGCTTTCGTTCTGTTCTTGCGTTTCCAACTCTACCAGATCATTTCCGCGCCGTTTCCGGCGGTGGATTTGAATTCGGCGACCGTTGGGGGTCTTTGCCTTTCGGCGTTCCACCACTTTAGCGCTTATCCCTTGCGGCTCATAATCGAGCCACTGGCCAGGAATTCGGGCATGCCGAATAGGACCCCGCCAGGGGTAAGTCGTAGGTGTTGGGTTGGCCGCTCTGGGTGTCTGCCGACAGCAGTGCCCGTTCAAGCGGCTCGGGCTACGTTAGGCGTCCGGCAGGGCCGAGTCAAGTTGAGCGGCGGCGTGGTGCGTGGGCGCGGTACGGGCTCACCGTCGGGTCGTGGGTGACCCAGAAGCGGTACGGGTGAGCCGCGCCGGCTCCGCCCACTCCCGTGCGCGGGCCGCTGCTCACCAGGTCCGCCGAGGTGGGGGTGCCCGTGAGGAGGGACAAGGGGGAATCGGGGCCCGCGCAGAGGTCGGTGCCGTCGAGGGAGCGGTCCACGTCCAGGGCCGTGGCCAGGCGGGCCGGGCCTTTGGCCAGTTCCCTCGGGCTTCTGGCTGAAACTCGACGTTTGGCGGCCAGATCGGCGCCCTCCGTGACCTCGCCCGCGCGCAGCAGCACTCCGCTCGCGTGGCCCGGGGGACCGCACACCAGGTTGAGGCTGAACCACATGCCGTAGATGAAGTAGACGTACGCATGTCCGGGTGGACCGAACATCGACGCGTTGCGGGCGGTGCGACCACGGTAGGCGTGGGAGCCGGGGTCGGTCTCCCCCTCGTACGCCTCGACCTCCGTGATGCGCAGTTCAAGGGGGCCGTCCGTGGTGCGGCGGACGAGGGTGCGGCCCAGGAGGTCCGGGGCCACGCTGAGGACCGGGCGGTCGAAGAAGGACCTGGGCAGGGGCGTACGGTCAGGGCGCGCGCTCATCCGGTCGAGCGTAGTGGAACGCGTCCACCTGGAACCGGGGCCTAAGGTTCCGCGTTGGTACGGGGTAGTCGCGGCGTAGTCGCCAGATCCTTTCAAGGGGAGTTAGAGCATGGGCTTCAAGAAGCTGTTCGCGAGCCTGGGCGCCGGTGGTGCTTCGGTGGACACGATCATCACCGAGCCGAACGTCGTGCCCGGTGGGATCGTCCAGGGCGAGGTACGGATCCAGGGTGGATCCGTGGAGCAGCAGATCGAGGGGCTGTCCGTCGGGCTGCAGGCGCGGGTCGAGGTCGAGGGCGGCGACCAGGAGTACAAGCAGGACATCGTCTTCACCAAGCAGCGTCTGGGCGGTGCCTTCAAGGTGCAGCCCGGCGCACTGCACGTGGTGCCGTTCGGGCTGGAGATCCCCTGGGAGACGCCGATCACCCACTTCGGGGGTCAGCACCTGCACGGGATGAACATCGGGGTCAGCACCGAGCTGGAGATCGCGCGCGCGGTGGACGCGGGCGACCTCGACGCGATCAACGTGCACCCGGTGCCGGCGCAGCAGGCGATCCTCGATGCCTTCCGGCAGCTCGGCTTCACGTTCCGCAGCGCGGACATGGAGCGCGGGCACATCCGTGGGACGCGCCAGTCGCTGCCCTTCTACCAGGAGATCGAGTTCCTGCCGCCGTCGCAGTACCGCGGGCTGCACCAGGTCGAGCTCACCTTCATCTCGGACGGCCGGGAGATGGACGTCGTTCTTGAGATGGACAAGAAGCCCGGTCTGTTCACCGAGGGCAGTGACACCTACCGCTGCTTCCAGGTGGGGCTGCAGTCGTACCAGAGCACGGACTGGGCGGCGTACCTGAACCAGTGGATCGCCAGCGTCGGTTCGCAGCGCAACTGGTTCTAGGCTCGCGACCGCGTCCGTACACCGCGGGCGCGGTCCGATGTCTCCCCCTTCCGGAGGTTCAGCAGTGTCAGAGCAGACCAGGGCGCCCCTTCCGCACGACTTCCACCCCGAGGTCGCGACCTTCACCTTGACGAGCGAGGACGTCTCCCATGGAGCCGACCTGCACGCCGCGCAGGTCCTCACGGGGAAGAACGTCTCGCCCCACCTGCGCTGGGAGGGTTTTCCCGAGGGGACGAAGAGCTTCGCCGTGACCTGCTTCGACCCGGACGCGCCCACAGGCAGCGGGTTCTGGCACTGGGTGCTCTTCGACCTGCCCGTTTCGATGACCGAGCTGCCGGCCGGGGCGGGCACCGGAGACTTCGCGGGCCTGCCGGAGGGGGCTGTGCACGCGCGGAACGACTACGGCACGAGGGACTTCGGCGGCGCGGCCCCGCCGCGCGGGGAGCGGCACCGCTACGTGTTCACCGTGTACGCGGTGGACCGGGAGCAGCTCGGCCCGGATGAGGACTCGTCGCCGGCGGTCGTCGGATTCCATCTGCGGTTCCACGCCCTGGGGCGTGCGCAGCTCGTCGCCGAGTACGAGGCGCCCGCCGCGCGCTGATCGTTTCCCGAGCGTTCGCCCGGTCCTGGTCTAAAGAAGGCCAGGACCGGGCATTTTTATTGCGTTGTCCCGCGTGGCGCGCGCGGCCAGAGTGGTTGCGGGCCCTGCCGCCAGGGTGGTCGCGGGCCTGCACACGGGAGGTGGGCGAGATGCGGGACACGCTGGTGCTGAATGCGAGCTTCGAGCCGCTGTCGACAGTGACTCTGAACCGGGCCGTGGTTCTGGTGCTCCAGGACAAGGCCGTCGTCGAACAGTCGCACCCCGAGCTGCGTGTGCGCGCGGCCACCATGGATCTTCCGATGCCCCGGGTGATCAGGCTCTGCAGGTACGTCCGGGTGCCCTTCCGAAGACATGCTCCCTGGTCACGGAGGGGGGTGCTGGTCCGGGACCAGCACCGTTGCGCGTACTGCGGGAAGCGCGCGACGACCGTGGACCACGTACTGCCGCGGGCCCAGGGGGGTGGGGACACCTGGCTGAACACCGTGGCGTCCTGCGCCGAGGACAACCACCGCAAGGCGGCGCGGACTCCGGAGGAGGCGGGGATGCCGCTCCTCCGGAGGCCTTTCGTGCCGTCGCCGGCCGACGCGATGCTGCTGGCCCTGGGGGTGGCCGGGCGGGAGGCGCTCCCGGAGTGGCTGGAGCGTTCCGCCTAGGCGGATCCCCCGCGTTCGGTGGAGACGGTCGCGCTGGGCGGCGTAGTTCTTCTACGTCGCTCAGCTGACGAGCAGTTGGACGATGGCGATGACACCGACCGTCACGATGACCGCGCGCAGGACGGTGGGCGAGAGGCGGCGGCCGACCTTGGCGCCGATCTGGCCGCCGATCGTGGAGCCGACGGCGATGAGGACGACGGCCGTCCAGTCGAACTCGGCGACGAAGAGGAAGACGACGGCCGCGATGCCGTTCACCAGAGCGGCGATGACGTTCTTGACGGCGTTGATGCGTTGCAGGTCTTCACGGAGCAGCAGGCCCATCAGGCCGAGGTAGAGCACGCCCTGGGCGGCGCCGAAGTAGCCGCCGTACGCGCTGGAGAGCAGCATGCCGCCGAGCAGGGCCGGTCCCCCGTCGGGGTGGCCGGTGTCGCCTCCGGCGGCTTCCTGGCGCCGGCGCAGCGCGGCGGCGAGCCGGGGCTGGAGGACGACGAGGACCAGGGCCAGTGCGATCAGGACGGGCACGATCGTGTCGAAGGACTCGGACGGCAGGGTGAGGAGCAGGATCGCGCCCGCGAGGCCGCCGACGAGGGACACGGAGCCGAGCCGCAGGATGCGGGCGCGCTGGCCCTGGAGCTCCTTGCGGTAGCCGATGGCTCCGCTGATCGAACCGGGCACCAGGCCGAGGGTGTTGGACACGTTGGCGGTGACCGGGGGCAGGCCGGTGGCGAGCAGCACCGGGAAGGTGATCAGGGTGCCGGAGCCGACGATGGTGTTGATCGTGCCCGCGCCGATGCCGGCGGCGAAGACAGCGAGTGATTCCCAGATGGACATGGACGGTGCCATCCCCTTTGCATGAGTGAGTCGCCTCCCCGCCATGAAGGTCGAGGGGCCTCACTGATCATGCAGGAAGGGGATGGCGGATCAGTCGATGGGGGGCTGTTCGCGTCGGTCCGCGCCGTCCTTGTCCCGCGCGGCCGGGATGCCGCCGCCGTCCTTGCCGGCGCCGCCCGGGTTGAAGCCCGAACCGCCACCCATGGGGCCGAAGTTGCCCATGGCACCGGAGAGGCCCTTGAGGGCGTCGCCGATCTCGCTCGGCACGATCCAGAGCTTGTTGGCGTCGCCTTCGGCGATCTTCGGGAGCATCTGGAGGTACTGGTAGGCGAGGAGCTTCTGGTCGGCGTCGCCGGCGTGGATGGACTCGAAGACCGTGCGGATGGCCTGTGCCTCACCCTCGGCGCGCAGTGCTGCGGCCTTGGCGTCACCTTCGGCGCGCAGGATGGAGGACTGCTTCTCACCCTCGGCGCGGAGGATCTCGGACTGCCGGACACCTTCGGCCTGGAGGATCGCGGCGCGCTTGTCGCGGTCCGCGCGCATCTGCTTCTCCATCGAGTCCTGGATGGAGGTCGGCGGCTCGATGGCCTTGAGCTCGACGCGGTTGACGCGGATGCCCCACTTGCCGGTGGCCTCGTCGAGGACTCCGCGCAGGGCCGCGTTGATCTCCTCGCGGGAGGTGAGGGTCCGCTCAAGGTCCATGCCGCCGATGATGTTGCGGAGCGTGGTGACGGTGAGCTGCTCGATGGCCTGGATGTAGCTGGCCACTTCGTAGGTCGCGGCCCGGGCGTCGGTCACCTGGTAGTAGATGACGGTGTCGATGTTGACGACCAGGTTGTCCTGGGTGATGACGGGCTGCGGCGGGAACGGAACGACCTGCTCGCGGAGGTCGATCCGGTTGCGGATCGAGTCGATGAACGGGACGACGATGTTGAGGCCCGCGTTGAGGGTGCGGGTGTAGCGGCCGAACCGCTCGACGATGGCGGCGCTGGCCTGCGGGATCACCTGGATCGTCTTGACCAGTGCGATGAAGACCAGAACCACCAGAATGATCAGGACGATGATGATCGGTTGCATGCGGTTCCCCGTGCCCTTCCGGCTGTCTGTGCTGCCCCGTTGATCGGAGTCTCGCAGACCCTGGGGCCGCGAGCAGGCTGGTTGTCACATGACGACGGCGGTCGCCCCGTCGATCTCCACCACGTCGACGGACTGTCCGGGTTCGAAGCTGGTGTCGGCGTCGAGGGTGCGCGCGGACCAGACCTCGCCGGCGAGCTTGATGCGGCCGCCGCTGCCGTCGACCCGTTCCAGGACGACGGCGGATCTGCCCCTCAACGCGTCGATGCCGCTGCGGTGTTGGGGGCGCTGGGTGCGGTGCCGGTTGGCGATGGGGCGTACGACGGCGATGAGCGCGACCGACACGATCACGAAGACCAGGACCTGCGCCACCACTCCCCCGCCGACGGCAGCCGTGACGGCGGCCGCGACCGCGCCGACTGCGAACATGCCGAACTCCGGCATGGCGGTCAGGACGAGGGGGATGCCCAGTCCGACCGCGCCGATGAGCCACCACACCCACGCGTCGATGTCCACATGGTCATGGTAGGTCGGGTGGGCGCGGTCGGGACAGGGTGCGGAGGCCCGTAACAGACGTGAGGGACGGGCCCAGGAGACGGCCTAGCCGAGCGGGAGGCCCTGGGCGGTCCAGCGGTCGGCTCCGTTGCGCTCGACGACCAGCGGGAGGCCGAAGCAGAGGGAGAGGTTGCGGGAGGTCAGTTCGAGGTCGATCGGGCCCGCGGTGACGACCTTGCCCTGACGGATCATCAGGACGTGGGTGAAGCCGGGGGCGATCTCCTCGACGTGGTGCGTGACCATGACCATCGACGGGGCGAGCGGGTCGCGGGCCAGGCGGCCGAGGCGGCGTACGAGGTCCTCGCGGCCGCCGAGGTCCAGACCGGCGGCGGGCTCGTCGAGGAGCAGCAGCTCGGGGTCGGTCATCAGGGCGCGGGCGATCAGCGTGCGCTTGCGCTCGCCCTCGGAGAGGGTGCCGAACTTGCGGTCGAGGTATTCGGTCATGCCGAGGCGGTCGAGGAAGGCGCGGGCGCGCTGCTCGTCGACGTCCTCGTACTCCTCCTGCCAGGTCGCCGTCATGCCGTAGGCGGCGGTGAGGACGGTCTGCAGGACGGTCTGCCGCTTGGGCAGCTTGTCGGCCATCGCGATGCCGGCGACACCGATGCGGGGGCGCAGCTCGAAGACGTCCACCTTGCCGAGGGTGCTGCCGAGGATGGTGGCGCTGCCCTTGGTGGGGAAGAGGTAGCTGGAGGCGAGGTTCAGCAGAGTGGTCTTGCCGGCGCCGTTGGGGCCGAGGATCACCCAGCGCTCCCCCTCCTTCACCGACCAGGAGACCTGGTCCACCAGAGCCCGGCCCTCGCGGACCACGGATACGTCCACCAGCTCCAGAACATCGCTCATGAGCGTGTTGTCACCCCTTGCAGTCACGGTTCGGCTCTCTGTGCGCCGGTAGACGCAGCCCCAGGGGAAAACCTACGCCACTCGGAGCGGGCTCCGGGGCCGGGGCCCGGTGCCGGGGCCGATCCGTAAAGTAGGGGGATGCTTTTCGAACCACGTTCAGGGCGCTTGGCCGCCTGGGGGAACGCACTGCTGGCCGGTCTGGTCTCGCCCGACGAGGCCGTGTTGTCGATCGTGGGCGAGGACGCCGTGCACCGGGTGGAGGGGCTGCCGGGTGAGACGGGCCCCGTCGGGCTCACCCTGGCGCTCGGCCGGCTGCGGGCCCTGGGGGTGACGGGGCTGCGGGTGGCGCTGCCGGCGCCGGGGCATCCGCTGGGGCTGAGCGGGCCGCCGGAGTTCAACGCGCGCGCCCTGGAGGCGGAGGAGGCGGTCGTCGCCGTGGGGGCGGCGCTGGGTCTGGTGCCGGAGGTGTCGGAGGTCGGGCCGGCCGGGGACGTGCACGTGTCGGTGACCTGGCACGTGCTGCCGGTACGGGAGGCCCCGCCGGCGGACGTGCCCTCGCTGGGCGAGGCGGAGCGGGAGCTGGCGGAGGCGCTGCGCGAGGCGACCGAGGTGCTGACCCGGCTGGACGTGGCGGGGTCGGGGCCGGTCGCGGAGGCCGCGCTGTCGGCGTACCGGGCGCGGGCGGAGGCCGGGCGGGAGGCGCTGGCGCCGGGATATCCGGCGCGGGCCGTGCGGGTGCTGGCGCTGGCGCAGCGGGTGGACCTGATGGTGTCGCTGGCGTACGAGAACGGGCACGGGGGCGCGGTGGCCGCCTCGGAGATGGCGGCGCGGGCGGAGGCGCTGCGGCCGGTCGAGCGGGTTGCCCGGCGGGCGCTGGTCGCGGCGTACAACTCGGCCGTCGAGGCGCGCGAGCGGGGGTGACCCCCCGGGGCCGGGGCCGGGGCGTGGGTGCGGCGCCGCTGCGCGGGCGGCCCCGGCTGCGCCGGGCTTTGTGGGGCTCCGCCCCACACCCGCGCCTCAAACGCCGGCGGGGCTGACTTGGCGGGGAACAAGGGAGAACCCCGCTTCCCAGGGAGAGGTGGGGAAGCGGGGTCGGGGTGGGGCGGGTCAGGCGTTGACGCCGGTGTTGCCGAAGGCGCCGTTGAGCAGGCCGATCACGTTGACGGTGTTGCCGACCACGTTCGCCGGGATGTGCACGGGGACCTGGACCTGGTTCCCGGAGGCCACGCCGGGCGAGTTCAGGGCCTCGCCCTCCGCCGACGCACCGCCGTGCGCCGAGGAGACACCGGCGCCGGCGGCGAGGAGGCCGCCCGCGATCATGGTGACGGCTGCGGCCTTCTTGAAGTTCTTCACGTTCTCGTCCTCCAGTACGTCTGCCGCGACCAGCCGTCGCGGCACGCCTTGGAGAACGGCCGGCCCGCCATCGGGATACGCCATGTGGGCTACATACACCCGACCGTATGAATCTCAGTCCGGAACGAGACGATCCGATTTAGCTCCGATCACTCGGCGATTCCGTGCCTGACCGCCCACAATGCGGCCTGGGTCCGGTCGGAAAGGTCCAGCTTCATCAGGATGTTCGAGACGTGGGTCTTGACCGTCTTCTCGGACAGGACCAGGGCGCGTGCGATCTCGCGGTTGGAGCGGCCGTCGGCGATCAGGCCCAGGACCTCTCGTTCGCGGTCGGTCAGCGAGCCGGGCCGGCCCGCCGGGGAGCCCTGCTCGTCCTGGGAGAGCAGGGCGAGGGCCACCTCCGGCTGGAGGAGCACGTGGCCCGCGTGGACGGAGCGGATGGCTCCGGCCAGCGCGTCCGGGTCGATGTCCTTGTAGACGTATCCCGCCGCACCGGCCCGGAGGGCCGGGACCACGGTCCGCTGCTCGGTGAAGCTGGTGACGATCAGTACCCGGGCCGGGTTCGCCAGCGCGCGCAGCCTGCGCAGCGCCTCGATGCCGTCGGTGCCCGGCATCTTGATGTCCATCAGGATCACGTCGGGCCCCAGCTCCTCGGCGCGGGCGATGCCCTCCTCGCCGTCGGAGGCCTCGCCGACCACCTCGATGTCCTCCTGGACCTCCAGGAAGGTGCGCAGGCCCCGCCGGACCACCTGGTGGTCGTCGACCAGCAGGACCCGAATACCGTTGCCGCCGCTGCCGCCACTGCCGCTCCGGCCGGTGCTGTCAGCCACCGGGGACCTCCATCTCGATCGTGGTGCCCCGACCGGGCTCCGAGTGCACGGTGAGCCGGCCGCCGACGCCGCTCGCGCGGTCCCGCATGGAGACCAGGCCCAGATGACGGCCCGCCCTGCGGACGGTCCGGGGGTCGAAGCCCTTGCCGGTGTCGAGGACCCTGAGCACCGCGCCCCCGGCGGGCGTCCGGGCCAGGGTGACCTCGACGCGGTCGCCGGCCGAGTGGCGCAGGGCGTTGTGCAGGGCCTCCTGGGCGACGCGGAGCAGGGCTTCCTCCTGGGTCGCGGGCAGGGCCCGTACCCCGTCACACGCGAAGGTGACGTGCGCGGTGTGGGCGCGGTCGAGGACGTGGACGTGCGTACGGAGGGTGGCGACCAGTCCGTCCTCGTCCAGGGCGGCCGGGCGGAGCTCGGTCACCGCGGCGCGCAGTTCGTCGGCGGCCTCCGCCGCCAGGGCGGCCACCTGCTGGAGCTCGTCCTTGGCCCGGGCCGGGTCGCGGTCGACGAGGGCGGCGGCGGCCTGGGCGGTGAGGCGGAGCGAGAAGAGCTTCTGGCTGACGGCGTCGTGCAGCTCGTGGGCGAGCCGGGAGCGCTCCTCGGCGATGGTGAGCTCGCGGCTGCGCTCGTAGAGATGGGCGTTGGTGAGGGCGATGGCCGCGTGCTGGGCGAGGAGGGAGAGGAGTTCCTGGTCCTCGTCGCTGAAGCCGCGAGGGCCTCGTTTGTTCGCGAGGAAGAGGGCACCCAGGGTCTCCTCGCCGTCGCGCACGGGCATGCCGAGGAAGTCGGACATCTCCGGGTGGGCGGCCGGCCAGCCTTCGAAGCGCGGGTCCTCGCGTACGTCGGCCAGGCGCTCGGGGCCTCCCTCGTGGAGCATCGCCGCGAGGATGCCGTGCTGACGGGGCAGCGGGCCGATGCGGCGCCACTGCTCGGGGCTGATGCCGTCCACGACGAACTGGGCGAAGCCGCCGTGGTCGTCCGGGACGCCCAGGGCCGCGTACTCGGCGTCCAGGAGTTCGCGGGCGGACACGACGATCGTGCGCAGGACGTCGCGGACCTCCAGGCGGCGGCTCATGGCGAGCAGTGCGGTGCTCACGGCGGCCAGGCCGCTGGGGGGCCCGCCGTGCGGGGGGCTACCGGTCATGGGCTCACCGTACCCGCGGCCGTGACCTGCGGGATCGGGCCGTGGACGTAGGTCGAAGGGACCTGCGGGGGTGGGGCTCGTGGCCGACGCGGTGGGGGGTGGGCCGTTCCTAGGTTGGGGGCATCTGCTGATCGGGACGGAAGGCGAGGGTGCTGTCATGTCGGTGGCGATCGTGACGGGGGCGTCCAGGGGGCTCGGCCGGGCACTGGCCGGGGAGCTGGCGGCGCGGGGCTGGGACCTGGTGCTGAGCGCGCGGGGTGCGGCGGCGCTGGAGGAGACCGTGGCCGGGGTGGCTCGGGCGCCTGGGGCGCGGGTGGTGGCGGTGGCCGGGGACGTGTCCTCGGCGGCGCACCGGGCGGCGCTGGTGGCGGCGGCGCGGGAGCTGGGCGGGCTGGATCTGCTGGTGAACAACGCGGGGGCGCTCGGGGCCGAACCGTTGGTGCCGCTGGCGGAGCATGCGCTGGACGGGCTGCGGGAGGCCTTCGAGGTCAATGTGGTGGGGCCGCTGGGGCTGGTCCAGGAGGGGCTGCCGTTGTTGCGGGCGGCGCGGGCCGGGGCGGTGCTGAACATCAGTTCGGACGCGGCGGTGGTGGCGTACGCGACGTGGGGGGCGTACGGGGCGACCAAGGCGGCGGGGGACCTGATGTCGGCCGTGCTGGCGGTGGAGGAGCCGGGGCTGCGGGTGTGGTGGGCCGATCCGGGGTCGATGCGGACGCGGATGATGGCGGCGGCCGAGCCGGGCGAGGACCTGGTGGGGCTGCCGACGCCGGAGGAGGTGGCTCCGGCGCTGCTGAGGCTGGTGGAGCGGGCGCTGCCGAGCGGGCGGTACACGGCGCGGGAGCTGGCGGCGGAGGCGGGCTCAGGGGCGGGCCCGGAGGCGGCCGTAGGGGCGGGCCTGGAGGCGGGCGCGGGGGGCGGGCGGTGAGCGGGCGGCGGGCTCTGCAGGAGGAGGGTCTATATATAACGGACATACCGCCGCAATTGATGGCACGGATTCCGGCCGAGCAGCGGGGGCCGGGGCTGGGGCGGGACGCCGTGCGGCTGCTGGTGTCCCAGGGCGGCGAGCGGGTGTCACTGCACGCCTTCCGGGAGCTGCCGGCGCTGCTGCGGGCCGGGGACGTCCTGGTGGTGAACACCTCGGCCACGCTGGCCGCCGCGGTGGACGCCCGGCTGGGCGGCGAGGACCTGGTGGTGCACTTCTCGACGCGGGGCGACGACAGCCGCTGGGCGGTGGAGCTGCGCGTCCCGGACGGCGGCGGGACGACCCGGACGCGGGCCGGGGGGCCCGCCGGGGCGGTGCTGGAGCTGCCGGGCGGGCACCGCCTCACCCTGGAGGAGCCCCTGGCGGCGGGCGCGGACCGGCTGTGGTGGGCGCGCCCCTCCCCCGCGCCGGGCGGGGTGCCGGGGCTGCTGCGGGCGTACGGGCGGCCGATCCGGTACGCGTACACGGAGCGGGACCAGCCGGTCTCGGCCTATCAGACGGCGTTCGCGCTGCCGGCCGCCGACGGGGCGGGCTCGGCGGAGATGCCGAGCGCGGGCCGGCCCTTCACGGCGGAGCTGGTGGCGCGGCTGGTGAGCCGGGGGGTGCAGTTCGCGCCGCTCGTCCTGCACACGGGGGTGGCCTCGCAGGAGGCGCACGAGCCTCCGTACCCGGAGCGGTACGAGGTGTCCGCCACGACGGCGGGGCTGGTGAACGCCGCGCGGGCCGCCGGAGGGAGGGTCATCGCGGTGGGGACCACGGCGGTACGGGCCCTGGAATCGGCCGTGGACGCGCGGGGGCGGGTGCGCCCGGCCGCCGGGTGGACCGATCTGGTGGTGACTCCGGAGCGTGGGGTGCGGGTGGTGGACGGGCTGCTGACCGGACTGCACGAGCCCGAGGCGTCCCATCTGCTGATGCTGGAGGCGGTCGCGGGGCGGGCGGCCGTACGGCTCGGGTATGCCGAGGCACTGGCCCGGCTCTGCCTCTGGCATGAGTTCGGGGACGTCCATCTGCTACTCAAGGATGAGAGCCGTGACCATATGCATTGCGACAGCAACGCACGGTGAAATCGGTACATGTCCGATGTGACCCCGCACATAGGACCCACATCACTTACGAAGCTGCCTAGTGGACGGATAAAGACCCCGTCAGTGCTGTCCCACCTAGCGCCGAGGCCCGAAATCGGGTCTCGGCGCCCGTGCGTGATCCACTAAGCAGGATCGTACGTCACACCTTTGCCACAGGATTTTGCCGCCGCTAAGAATTGCTCCCGTCGCACAGCACCGCGGATCCCCGGATCCACAAAGCGCCTTCCTGCGACTCCCGCTATTCGAAGAGGTTGCCCCGCCATGTCTGCTTCCCGCACCCCCGGTCACAGTCGTCTGACGAAGGCACACAAGCTGTCCATCGCCGGTGTCGCCACGCTGAGCGCCGCCGCCGTCGCCTTCTCCCTCGTACCGGCCGACGCCGCCGAGGCCGAGACGGTCACCGCCGCCCCCGTCGCCTGGACCCAGGCCGTCAACGGCGCGCAGACGAAGGCGCTGCACGGAAACCTCTCCGCACAGCAGGTCATCGCCCAGGCGAACGCGAAGGCTGCGGCCAAGATCAAGGCCGACGCCGACGCCAAGGCCAAGGCCGAGGCCGCCGCGAAGAAGGCCCGCGAGGACAAGGCGGCCGCCAGCCGTTCCGCCGCCCGCACCCCGGTCTTCGCGAACAACCTTGACGGCTGGATCAAGGAAGCCCTCTTCATCATGAAGAAGGAGGGCATTCCGGGCACCTACGCCGGAATCCACAAGAACATCATGCGCGAGTCCAGCGGTAACCCGATGGCGATCAACAACTGGGACATCAACGCCCAGAACGGCATCCCCAGCAAGGGTCTGCTCCAGGTCATCCTCCCGACCTTCAAGACGTACCACGTCAAGGGCACCAAGTTCGACCAGTACGACCCGGTCGCCAACATCGTCGCCGCCTGCAACTACGCGGCCGACCGCTACGGCTCCATGGACAACGTCAACAGCGCCTACTAGGCCTCGGCGTACCCAAGCCCCCCATGCGCCTCAGGGCGGCACCCGGACTTCCGGATGCCGCCCTGAGGCGTTTTGCCGTGCGTTCACACGGGCCGTGCGTGCGGTCGTCCCGCCCGCGCCCTACTTGCCCGCGCGCATGACCTCGGGCTCGTGGCGGCGCAGCAGGCGCTGCACCGCGAAGCCGCAGGCGACGCCGATGAGCAGCAGGATGGTGATGTTCAGGCTCCACTGGCCGATCGTGGCGTCCCAGAGCGGGTCCGTGTTGGTCGGGTTCTCCGCGTCCCACGGTGGCATGAGCTTGCCGAGGTTCAGCGTGGTGCCGGCGGCGGCGATGGCCCAGCGGGACGGCATCAGCCAGGCGAACTGCTCCAGGCCCGGGGAGTCGTAGACCTGGAAGAGGATGCCGGTGAAGACGACCTGGACGATCGCGAACATGACCAGCAGCGGCATGGTCTTCTCGGCGGTCTTCACCAGCGAGGAGATCACCAGGCCGAACATCATCGAGGTGAAGCCGAGCGCGATGACCGACAGGCAGATCTCGACGGCCGGCGGCATGATCAGGCCCTCGGTGGGCAGGTCGCGCGGGAAGAAGCCGATGGCGCAGATGATCACGCCCTGGATGGCCGTGATGACGCCGAGGACGATCACCTTCGACATGAGGTACGCGGACCGGTACAGGCCGGTCGCGCGTTCTCGCTCGTAGATGACCCGTTCCTTGATCAGCTCACGGACCGAGTTGGCGGCGCCCGAGAAGCACATGCCGACCGCGAGGATCAGCATGATCGTGCCGGCGTCGCCGTTGAAGCGGGAGGGCGCGACGGGCGGCGCGAGGCCGAACTTCGCGGGGATCACCGTGGAGACCACGCCCAGGACGGCCGGCAGGAGCACCATCAGGGCCAGGAAGCCCACGTCCGACGCGATCACCGAGACGTAGCGGCGGATCAGCGTCCACAGCTGCGAGCCCCAGCCCTGCGGCTTGGTCGGGTGCATCTGCTGGGCCGGAGGCATCGCGACGGACTGCGG
The DNA here is from genome assembly GCF_042894785.1 of Streptomyces sp. NPDC001502. NCBI lineage: Bacteria > Bacillati > Actinomycetota > Actinomycetes > Kitasatosporales > Streptomycetaceae > Streptomyces > Streptomyces sp. NPDC001502. The sequence goes on along the minus strand of NZ_JBIAVW010000026.1, from coordinate 100,492 downwards.
GGCGACCGCGTCGATGTCGGCGGCGTACAGCTGGTAGTGCTGGGAGCCCTTCCAGCGGCCGGCCCAGTCGTAGTCGCGGTAGTTCTCGAAGGCCGAGAACACGTCCGCCCACGTGGTGTAGCCGAAGAAGTTCAGCGCCTCGTCCGGCGGGCCGAAGTACGCGACGGAACCGCCCGGGGCCATGACCAGCAGCTTGTCGCAGATGGCCAGCTCGGCGACCGAGTGGGTGACGACGAGGACCGTGCGGCCGTCGTCGGCGAGGCCGCGCAGCAGCTGCATGACGTCGCGGTCCATGCCCGGGTCGAGGCCCGAGGTCGGCTCGTCCAGGAAGATCAGCGAGGGCTTGGTGAGCAGCTCCAGGGCCACGGACACGCGCTTGCGCTGGCCACCGGAGAGCGCGGTGATCTTCTTGTCCTTGTGGATGTCGAGCTTGAGCTCGCGCAGCACCTCGTCGATGCGGGCGGCGCGCTCGGACTCGGCGGTGTCGCCCGGGAAGCGGAGCTTGGCCGCGTACTTGAGGGCGGTGCGGACCCGCAGCTCCTTGTGCAGGATGTCGTCCTGCGGGACCAGGCCGATGCGCTGGCGGAGCTCCGCGAACTGCTTGTACAGGTTGCGGTTGTCGTAGAGGACATCGCCCTCGTTGGCCGGGCGGTAGCCGGTCAGCGCCTTGAGCAGCGTCGACTTGCCGGAGCCGGAGGGGCCGATGACGCCGATCAGCGACTTCTCCGGGACGCCGAAGGTGACGTCCCGCAGGATCTGCTTGCCGCCGTCGACCGTGACCGTGAGGTGGCGGGCCGAGAAGGAGACCTCGCCGGTGTCGACGAACTCCTCAAGGCGGTCTCCGACGATCCGGAACGTCGAGTGGCCGACGCCGACGATGTCGTTCGGGCCCAGCAGCGCGGTGCCGGACTTCGCCAGCGGCTGACCGTTGACGTAGGTGCCGTTGTGGCTGCCGAGGTCGTGGATCTCGAAGCGGCCGCCGGGCATCGAGCGGAACTCGGCGTGGTGGCGGGAGACCTGGAGGTCGGAGACCACCAGCTCGTTCTCCAGCGCACGGCCGATCCGCATGACGTGGCCCAGCGAGAGCTGGTGGAACGTCGTCGGGCTGCGGTCTCCGTAGACCGGGGCCGCGCCCTGCGCCGGGCGGGGAGCGGCGGCGCCCTGCTGGTGCGGGAGGTGGACCTGCGGCTGCTGCGGTTGGTGCTGCGCGTGCTGCTGCTGTTCCCAGGCCTGGTGCTGGGGCTGCTGCTGCGGGGCCTGGTAGGCCGGGGCCTGCGGCTGGGCGTACGCCTGGGCCGGGGCCTGCTGTGCCTGCTGTGCCACGGCCGGCTGCGGCGCGGCCGCGCCGGCGGCGCTCAGATTCAGTCGCGGACCGTCCGTCGCGTTGCCGAGGTGGACCGGCGTGCCGGGCACGAGCTCGGTCTGCTGGACCCTGGCCCCGTGCACGTAGGTGCCGTTGGTGCTGCCGTGGTCCTCGATGCCCCAACCCCGGCCGTTCCAGGTGATGGTGGCATGCCGCCACGACACCCGGGCATCGTCGATCACCACGTCTCCCTGGGGGTCACGCCCCAGCGAGTACGACCTGGACGGATCGAGCGTCCAGGTCCTTCCATTCAATTCCAGTACGAGTTCCGGCACTCCAGCCCCACTTAAGTCCCCCGAGAATCCCCCATGACGTCAGGGAGTCTAGGGATGGCGAACATCCGGGGGAACTATTTCAGGCCTACAGCCGTATGTGGAATCCGGGCCTTGCCGGGGCGTCTACGACTGACCGTTGACGGGGTCGAAAGTCACCCGGAGAGTGAGATACGGGACTTCTCGCCCGGTGGTCCCGTCGCGTACCGCTCGGTAGGCATCGGGGGTTCAGCATATGCGCCGCATCCGTTGGGGGGACGTGCTGTTGTCCGCCGTCGCCGCCGTGGGCTGGTCCCTGATCGTGATGGCGGGGGTGGCCAGACTCGGGCTGCACCTGCTGGGCGCCGACGCCTCCGACGCCGCGAGAGGCTCGCTCGGCGCGATGACGGCCGCCACGGTGGTCCTCGCGGTCGGTGGAACCGTGACCCCCTCGGGTGACGTCTCGGTCCTCGGAGTCACCGTTGCGGGGGCCGAAACCTCCCTGGACGTCATGCCCTTGGGGGTGTCGCTGGCCGGGGCGCTGGTCCTGGCGTCGCTGTTCCTGCGTTCCCTCCGGGCCGGGGCGGGCCACGGGGAGACGGCGGCCAGGGTGGTGGCCCTCGGGGCGCTGTTCGTGGCGACGGCGGGCGGGCTGGCGTGGGCCGGGCACGACGTGGTCACCCTCGACGGGGCGCTGCCGCTGCCGAGGACCCCCGCGAAGGTCGAGATCCCGGGGATCGGGGACATCGGCGGGCTGCTCCCGGATCGCATCGGGGACCTGATCGAGACCCGGACGCGGGTGGCGTTCTCGGTGGAGCTCGGGCCGACCCTGCTGGGCGCGGGGGTGTGGGTGCTCGCCGTACTGGCGCTCGCGCTGCTGGCCTCGCGGCGCGGGCCGGCGGCTCTGGCCCGGCTGCGCCCGGCCGTCTCGGCGGTGGTGGCGATGCTGCTCGTCGCGGTGGCGGCCGGGTGGGCCGCGGCGGTGTGGGCGGCGCTGGGCGACGACCAGCCGCGGCGGGTGCTGGGCGGGGCGCTGCTGGGGGCGCCGAACGGGAGCTGGCTGGGGGTGCTGCTGGGTTTGTTCGTGCCGGTGCGCGGCCGGGTCACGGGGGCTCCGGCCCGGCTGCTGCCCGATCCGCTGGACGATCTGCCGGCGCTGTCCGCTCGGGAGCCGGTGACGGTGGCCCGTCTCGCGGAGTACGACGAGCGGGTCTGGCTGCTGGTCGCGGGGGCGGCCCTGCTGCTGCTCTACGCGGGCGTGCTGGCGGCCGTACGGACGCCGGGGCGCGGGATCCGGGGGTGCGCGGCGCGGCTGTCGGCCTGTACCGGGGTGGCCCTGGCGGTGCTGGTGTGGCTGACGGGGTTCTCGGCTGGGGGAACGTCGCTCGCGGTGCCGGGTCTGGACGCGGTGGACGCGGGGGTGGAGCTGCGGGGGGACGTCCTGTACGCGCTGCTGCTGGGCGCGCTCTGGGGGGCGGTGGCCGGGGCGGCGGGTGCGGCTCTGGCTCCCCGGCGGCGGCCGGCCCTCCCCCGGCCGGCCGGCCCGCCGGGGTCCGCCCCGGGGTGGCCCGCCCCCGGAAGGCCCACGGCCCCGTACCCCGGGGCCGGACCGTACGGCGGGCCCCCGGGTGGACCGCGGCCCGCCGGGGGCGGAGAGGCGGACGGCTCCTGGGACGTGACCGTGACCGGTGTCCCGCCCTGGTCGCCCAGGTCACCGCGGGCGTCGGGGCCGTCCAGTTCGCCGGGGCCGCGCCGCAGGGAACCCTTCACCCCGCCTTCCCCGCCGGGAGGTCCGCCGCCTCCGCCCAAGCCTCCGCACCCGCCGACGCCACCGCGCTGAGGCGGCGCCGCCGTGCGGAGCCGTCCGCCCAGCCCGCCCTTCCACCGTTGCGCGTGGCTCCGCCACGGACCCCGTTCCCCGAACGCCACGGGAGTCGGCGGGCGGCTCCCTCGGTCGGCGCGACGGTTCAAGAGGTGGGACGGGGGTCCTGGGGCCCGGGTCGGGAAGATACGGTGAGGGCACCATGAGCGCATCGCAGACCTCCGACGTCCCCACCCTCCTCGTCAAGATCTTCGGCAAGGACCGTCCCGGGATCACCGCCGGGCTGTTCGACACCCTCGCCGCCTACTCCGTCGACGTCGTCGACATCGAGCAGGTCGTCACCCGTGGCCGCATCGTCCTGTGCGCCCTCGTCACCAAGCCCGCCGGCGGAGCCGAGGGCGACCTGCGGGCCACCGTCCACAGCTGGGCCGAATCCCTCAAGATGCAGGCCGAGATCCTCTCCGGTACCGGTGACAACCGGCCGCGCGGCAGCGGCCGCTCGCATGTCACCGTGCTCGGGCACCCCCTCACCGCCGAGTCCACGGCTGCGATCGCCGCCCGGATCACCGAAACCGGCGGCAACATCGACCGTATTTTCCGGCTCGCCAAGTACCCGGTGACGGCGGTGGAGTTCGCCGTCTCCGGCGTCGAGACGGAGCCGCTGCGCACCGCGCTGGCCACCGCCTCCGCGCACATCGGCGTGGACGTGGCCGTGGTCTCGGCCGGACTGCACCGGCGGGCCCAGCGCCTGGTCGTCATGGACGTGGACTCGACCCTCATCCAGGACGAGGTCATCGAGCTGTTCGCGGCGCACGCCGGGTGCGAGGCCGAGGTCGCCGAGGTCACCGAGCGGGCCATGCGCGGTGAGCTGGACTTCGAACAGTCGCTGCACGCCCGGGTGGCGCTGCTCGCGGGTCTGGACGCGTCCGTCGTGGACAAGGTCCGCGCCGAGGTGCAGCTGACCCCGGGCGCGCGGACCCTGATCCGCACGCTCAAGCGGCTCGGCTACCAGGTGGGTGTGGTCTCCGGCGGATTCACCCAGGTGACGGACGATCTGCGGGAACGGCTGGGGCTGGACTTCGCCTCCGCCAACACCCTGGAGATCGTCGACGGGAAGCTGACGGGCAAGGTCACCGGCGAGATCGTGGACCGGGCGGGCAAGGCCCGGCTGCTGCGCCGCTTCGCCGCGGAGGCCGACGTACCGCTGTCCCAGACGGTGGCCATCGGCGACGGCGCCAACGACCTGGACATGCTGAACGCGGCCGGGCTGGGCGTGGCCTTCAACGCCAAGCCGGTGGTCCGCGAGGCCGCGCACACCGCGGTGAACGTGCCCTTCCTCGACGCGGTGCTGTACCTGCTCGGGATCACCCGCGAGGAGATCGAGGCCGCCGACCTGGCCTGAGTTCCGACCCCGACGCGCGCGAACGGGCCCCGGCAGCCGATGCGGCCGCCGGGGCCCGTCGGTGTCCTGGGACCGCCGGTCAGAGGCCCTTGGGGGTCCAGTAGTCGAGCAGGGTGCCCACGCCGTGTTCCACCGACTTCCACGATCCGGTGAAGGAGACCACGGCCAGGGCCGCGGTCGGGAAGCCCGTACGGGTCATACGCGTCAGGGTCTCGCCCTCCGCGCGCCCCGAGAGGGCGTCGGCGAGGGCGTGCATGCCGGGGTTGTGCCCGATGACGAGGAGGTCGGAGACCTCGTCGGAGGTCTCGTTGAGCAGGGCGATGAGCTCCCCCAGCGAGGCGTCGTAGAGCCTCTCCTCGTAGTGGGTCTTCGGCCGGTGCGGCATCTCCTGGACGGCGAGCTTCCAGGTCTCTCGGGTGCGGGCGGCGGTGGAGCACAGGGCCAGGTCGAAGACGATGCCGGTTTCGGCGAGCTTCAGACCGACGGCCGGCGCGTCCTTGCGGCCTCGTTCCGCGAGCGGTCGATCGTGGTCGGACACCTCGGGCCAGTCGGCCTTGGCGTGCCGGAGGAGGGCGATCCTGCGGGGTGTGTCGGCGCTCATGACTCCCAGCTTCGCACGAAACGAGCCACGGGGCGGTGGGTGTTGGGGGGCTCACGCCTGGGTGAGGGGCGCGCGGGAGGTCAGCCGACGGCGCGCAGGAGCTGCTCTGCGACCTGGACGAGGCCCGAGACCTCGCCGGTGGCCGCGTGGGCCTCACCCGATCCGGCGAGGAGCAGCAGCAGGAGCCCGAAGGCGAGGGCGGGCAGGGCCAGTGCCCACCAGTGCAGCCGGGTGCCGGCGGCGGTGGTGGTGCGGGCCCGGGGGCCGGAGGGGCCCGGCGGGAGGGGCCTGATGTGCGTGGGGGCCGACATGGCCGCCTCCGTGGGTGTGGACCGGACTGACTCGCTGCCTGCGAATCTATGGATCCGGGGCCGTGGTTCCCATCCGGGGCACACCCCACTTCACCCTGAGCCTGACCCCCTAGGGGTGGTGGGGTTAGCCCCACCCTCCCCGGGTGTCCGCCCTCACGGGGACACGGCGCTCAGGGGGAGGCGATGGTGGCGATCACGGAGATGATCACGGTCACGGCGAGGAACGCGCCGAGCACGAGGCCGAGCTTCTTGCGGCCGTTCTGCGGGTTCGGTTCAAGTACGGGCGACATGCCGGTCAGTCTCCCACGCCGCATTCGTCCTCGATCGTGCGGTCCCGTCCGGCGAGGATGCCCAGCACGATCTGCGGTACGAGCAGTCCGGCCATCAGGGCGAGCGGCAGGTCCCAGCCGCCGCTGTGCTGGTAGAGGGCGCCGATGAGGAGGGGGCCGGGGATGGAGATGAGGTAGCCGGTGCTCTGGGCGAAGGCGGAGAGCTTGACCACGCCGGCCGGGGACTTGGCGCGCAGCCCGATGAGGGTGATGACGAGGGGGAAGGCGCAGTTGGAGATGCCGAGCAGGAGCGCCCAGGCCCAGGCTCCGGCGGCGGGGGCGAAGTAGAGGCCGAGGTAGCCGGTGAGGCCGAAGACGCCGAGGGTGACGGCGATGGCTCCCTGGTTCTTCATCCGGGCGGCGAGGCCGGGGATGACGAAGGCGAGCGGGACGCCCATGACCATGGTGACGGCGAGGAGCACTCCGGCCGTGGAGGCGGAGACCCCGGCGTCGCGGAAGATCTGCGGGAGCCAGCCCATGGTGATGTACGCGCCGGTGGCCTGGAGGCCGAAGTAGCAGGCCAGGGCCCAGGCGGTACGGCTGCGGACGACGCGCGGGCCGGCCCCGGAGCCGACGCGGCCGGCGACCCCGGCCCGGTCGGCACGCCGGGAGGCGCGGGCGACGGGCAGCCAGGGCAGTACGGCGAGCAGGGCGAGCACGGCCCAGATCAGCAGGCCTGCGCGCCAGCTGCCGCCGAGGGCGCCGGTGAGCGGGACGGTCGCGGCGGCGGCGAGCGAGGTGCCGGCGGCCAGGGACATGGAGTACAGGCCGGTCATGGTGCCGACCTTGTCCGGGAAGTAGCGCTTGACGATCACCGGGAGCAGCACGTTGGTGACGGCTATGCCGGCCAGCGACAGGGCGCTGGCGGCGAGGAAGCCGACGGCGCCGGTGGCGAAGGGGCGCATCAGCAGGCCGGTGGCGACCGCGGCCATGCCCGCGCAGACGACGGCGGCCGGGCCGAAGCGGCGGGAGAGCCGGGGTGCGGTGACGCCGAAGACGGCGAAGCAGAGGGCGGGGACGGAGGTGATCAGTCCGGCGACGGTGCCGCTCATGCCGAGACCGGTGCGGGTCTCCTCGAAGAGGGCGCCGAGGCTGGTGATGGCGGGCCGCAGGTTGAGGGCGGCCAGCACGATGCCGACGATGAGCACCGGGCCCAGCCAGGTGGGGGCGGCCTGGGCGGGGGCGGGAAGGTGCTGGTCAGGGGCGGTGTGCACGACCGGTGGGCGGTTCATGGTCCGGATTTCTTCGTCGGGCATTCAACCATCATAGAATCATGGGATGATTGGTTGTCCAATCGCTCGTGAGCCTCTCGAAGTACCTTGTGGTCCGTCGAAGTCCCGTGAAGCCGCTCCTGAGAGGAACCCATGCCGCTGACCTCGCCCCGGCGCTCCGCACTCGTCGATCAGGTGATCGCCCAGCTGCGGAACCAGATCACCTCCGGCGAGTGGCCGGTCGGCGCCCGCATCCCGACCGAGCCGGAGCTCGTCGAGCTGCTCGGGGTCGCCCGCAACACGGTGCGCGAGGCCGTGCGGGCGCTGGCGCACAACGGCCTCCTCGACATCCGGCAGGGCTCGGGGACGTACGTCATCGCCACCAGCGAGCTGGCCGGCGTGATGCACCGCCGCTTCGCCGGGGCCGAGCCGCGGCACATCGCCGAGCTGCGTTCGACGCTGGAGTCCTCGGCGGCCCGGCTGGCGGCGGAGCGGCGCACCGAGCGGGACCTCGTACAGCTGGACGCCCTGCTGGCGCGCCGGGAGGAGGCCTGGGCGGGCGGGGACGCGGAGGTCTTCGTGGCGGCGGACGTGAGTCTGCACATGGCGGTGGTGACCGCCTCGCACAACGACGTGCTGATCGAGCTGTACGCGGACCTCGGCGACCTGGTGGCCGACTGGCTGCGGGCGGACGTGGGGACCGAGCTGCACCCTTCCGCCCATCTGGACCACGCCCGGCTGATCGAGGCGATCCGGCGGGGCGACGGGGACTCGGCGGCCTCGGAGGCCGCCGGTTACCCCTTCGCCTGCCTCGGCAAGAACGCGGAGGACACCCCGCTCACGGGCGCCGGTGGCTGACCCAGGCCGAGCGGACCTCTTTCCAGCAGCGGCCGACGAGCTCGGTCCGGCCGGCCGGGCCGACGGCCACGGCGACGCCGTCGCCGTCCACGTCCCACCAGCGGTCGCACTCGACGTGCAGCCGTACGAGGTCGGTCTCCGGGTAGGCGTTGTGGCAGTACGCCGACACCTGCGAGCCGTGGATGACGGTGTCGCAGTCCGCGCCGAAGAGCTCGCCCCCGGCGGGCCGTGCGGGCTGCGCGGGGGGTTCGGCGGGGATGTCGGCGAGCTCCACGACGGCGGGGGCCACGACCTCGGGGCCGGGTGCGGGCTCCTCCCCCACGGGCTGCGCAGCGGCTCCGGGGACCAGGAGTCCGGTCAGGATCACGGACGTGACCAGCACGGATACGGCTCGGCTCGGCCTCGCGCGCACTCCTACCTCCTCCCCGCAGGAGCCGAGAAGATCCCGGCCTGGTCAGTTTGCAGGCATCTGTCCCGGTTTTCGACTCGGGAAGATCCAGTCGGCCGGTGAACATGCGATCGAGCATGCCCCCGCGCAACGCGAAACGGCGGCGGGCCCCCCCCCCCGGCGGGGGGGCCCCGCCCCCCCCCGGGGGGCCGGGGGGCCCCCCGGGGGGGGGCGGGCCCCCAACCCGTGCGGGCCGCCGGCCCCCGGTCGCAAACGCCGCGG
>NZ_JBIAVW010000026.1:0-91664 GCF_042894785.1 Streptomyces sp. NPDC001502 | reverse complement strand
CTGGTGGGCGGCTTCGCCCCGGGGGGGCGCGGGGGGGCCCCCCCGGCGGGGGGCCCCCCGGCCCCCCCCCGCCCCCCCCCCCCCCCCCCCCGGGCGGGGGCCCCCCCCCCCGGCGGGGGCGCCGCCCCCGCCGCCGTACGGACGCGGGAGACCCGATCGGGGATCAGGCACCCATCGCGTGCAGGCCGCCGTCCACGTGGACGATCTCGCCGGTGGTCTTCGGGAACCAGTCCGACAGCAGGGCCACGACGCCCTTGCCCGTCGGCTCCGGGTCGCTCATGTCCCATTCCAGCATCGAGCGGGAGTTCCAGACGTCCGCCAGCTCCGAGAAGCCCGGGATGGACTTCGCGGCCATGGAGCCGATCGGCCCGGCCGAGACCAGGTTGCAGCGGATGTTCTCCTTGCCCAGGTCACGGGCGAGGTAACGGCTGGTGGCCTCCAGGGCGGCCTTGGCCGGGCCCATCCAGTCGTACTGCGGCCAGGCGAACTGCGCGTCGAAGGTGAGGCCGACGACGGCCGCGCCCTCCGCCGGGAACAGCGGCTTGCAGGCCATGGTCAGCGACTTCAGCGAGAACGCCGAGACGTGCATGGCGGTGGCCACCGACTCGAACGGCGTGTTCAGGAAGTTGCCGCCGAGGGCGTCCTGCGGCGCGAAGCCGATGGAGTGGACGACGCCGTCGAGGCCGCCGAGCTCGTCGCGGACGAGGCCCTCCAGGCGGGCCAGGTGCTCGTCGTTGGTGACGTCGAGCTCGATCACCTTGACCGGCTTCGGCAGCTTCTTCGCGATGCGCTCGGTCAGCGACGGACGCGGCCACGCGGTGAGGATGACCTCGGCGCCCTGCTCCTGGGCTAGCCGGGCCGTGTGGAAGGCGATGGACGACTCCATCAGCACACCCGTGATGAGGATGCGCTTGCCCTCGAGAATTCCGCTCATGGTGATCAGTGACCCATGCCCAATCCGCCGTCAACGGGAATGACGGCTCCGGTGATGTACGCGGCGTCGTCGGACGCCAGGAAGCGGACGGCTGCCGCGATCTCCTCGGGCTGCGCGTAACGGCCGAGCGGCACCTGGCCCACGATGCCCGCGCGCTGCTCGTCGGTGAGCGCCTTCGTCATGTCGGTGTCCACGAAGCCGGGGGCGACGACGTTGAAGGTGATGTTGCGGGAACCCAGCTCGCGGGCGAGGGAGCGGGCGAAGCCCACCAGCGCGGCCTTGGAGGCGGCGTAGTTGGCCTGGCCGGCCGAGCCCAGGAGCCCGACGACCGAGGAGATCAGGACGACGCGGCCCTTCTTGGCACGGAGCATGCCACGGTTCGCGCGCTTGACCACCCGGAAGGTGCCGGTGAGGTTGGTGTCGAGGACGGACGTGAAGTCCTCCTCGGACATGCGCATCAGCAGCGTGTCCTTGGTGATGCCGGCGTTGGCCACGAGCACCTCGACCGCGCCGTGCGCGTCCTCGATCTCCTTGTAGGCCTGCTCCACCTGCTCGGAGTCGGTGATGTCGCACCGCACCGCCAGGACACCGACCGAGGTGAGCGCCTCCGGCGGCTCACCCGACCGGTACGTGATCGCGACCTTGTCGCCGGCCTCCGCGAAGGCTTGGGCGATGGCGAGGCCGATGCCCCGGTTTCCTCCGGTGACGAGAACCGAGCGGCTCAACGGATCACCCTTTCGCTAGCGGTCTGAATACCAAAAACCTATAGGTCGCATCGCTCGTACGGAGAATCGACCCCCGACAGGGCCTTGCGACCGGCTCTGTCGAATCCCTACAGAAAGATGTAGGCACAAGGGCCCCGATCGCGACATGATCGGGGCGACCGGCTCCGACCACGGGAGGACTTCCGTGCCCCATTCCATCGACGCGGCCTTCACCGCGCTGCCCCTGCGGGCGCTCGCCGACGCGGCGCTCGCCCGGGCCCGCGCGCTGGGCGCCGAGCATGCCGACTTCCGGCTGGAGCGGATCCGCAGCGCCTCCTGGCGCCTGCGGGACGCCAAGCCCTCCGGTGGCTCCGACACCACCGATCTCGGGTACGCGGTCCGGGTCGTGCACGGGGGCAGCTGGGGATTCGCCTCCGGTGTGGACCTGACCATGGACGCCGCCGCCAAGGTGGCCTCGCAGGCCGTGGCCATGGCGAAGCTGTCCGCCCAGGTGATCAAGGCCGCCGGTTCGGACGAGCGGGTCGAGCTCGCCGACGAGCCAGTGCACACCGACCGGACATGGATCTCCGCGTACGACGTGAACCCCTTCGAGGTGCCGGACGCCGAGAAGGCCGCGCTGCTCGCCGACTGGAGCGCGCGCCTGCTGGCGGCCGACGGGGTGGCCCACGTGGACGCCTCGCTGCTCGCCGTCCACGAGAACAAGTTCTACGCCGACACCGCGGGCACCTCGACCACGCAGCAGCGGGTCCGGATCCACCCGCAGCTCACCGCGGTCGCCGTGAACGCCGCGACCGGCGAGTTCGACTCGATGCGCACCATCGCCCCGCCCGCCGGCCGCGGCTGGGAGTACCTCACCGGCACCGGCTGGGACTGGAACTCCGAGCTGGAGCAGATCCCCGGCCTGCTCGCCGAGAAGATGCGGGCGCCGAGCGTCGAGGCCGGCCGCTACGACCTGGTGGTGGACCCGTCCAACCTGTGGCTGACCATCCACGAGTCGATCGGCCACGCCACCGAGCTGGACCGGGCGCTGGGCTACGAGGCGGCGTACGCGGGGACCTCCTTCGCCACCTTCGACCAGCTGGGCAAGCTCAGGTACGGCTCCCCGATCATGAACGTGACGGGTGACCGCACCGCCGAGCACGGGCTGGCCACCGTCGGCTTCGACGACGAGGGCGTCCAGGCGCAGAGCTGGGACCTGGTCAAGGACGGCACCCTGGTCGGCTACCAGCTGGACCGGCGGATCGCGAAGCTGACCGGCCTCGGGCGCTCCAACGGCTGCGCCTTCGCCGACTCCCCCGGGCACGTGCCCGTCCAGCGGATGGCGAACGTCTCCCTCCAGCCGGATCCGGGCGGGCTCTCGACCGAGGACCTGATCGGCGGGGTGGAGCGCGGGATCTACGTGGTCGGCGACCGCTCCTGGTCGATCGACATGCAGCGCTACAACTTCCAATTCACCCAGCAACGGGCATACAGGATCGAGAACGGCAAGCTGGCCGGGCAGCTGCGCGATGTCGCGTACCAGGCCACCACCACCGATTTCTGGGGCTCGATGGAGAAGGTCGGCGGCCCGCAGACCTACGTCCTGGGCGGCGCCTTCAACTGCGGCAAGGCCCAGCCGGGCCAGGTGGCGGCGGTCTCGCACGGCTGCCCGTCCGCGCTGTTCCGCGACGTGAACATCCTGAACACCACGCAGGAGGCCGGCCGATGAGCCGTACCCGACCCCACGAGATCGTCGAGCGGGCGCTGGAGCTGTCCACCGCGGACGGCTGCGTCGTCATCGCCGACGAGGAGTCCAGCGCCAACCTGCGCTGGGCGGGCAACGCGCTGACGACCAACGGCGTCACCCGCGGCCGGACCCTGACGGTCATCGCCACGGTCGACGGCAAGGAGGGCACGGCCTCGGGGGTCGTCTCGCGCTCCGCCGTGACCGCGGAAGACCTGGAGCCGCTGGTGCGGGCCGCCGAGGCGGCCGCCCGCGGGGCGGGCCCGGCCGAGGATGCCCAGCAGCTGATCACCGGGACCCCGGCCTCGCCGGACTTCACCGACGCCCCGGCCGAGACGAGCTCGGCGGTCTTCGCTGACTTCGCCCCGGCCCTCGGCGAGGCCTTCGCCCGGGCCCGCGAGGGCGGCCGTGAGCTGTACGGCTTCGCCAACCACGAGCTGGTCTCCACGTACGTCGGCACCTCGACGGGCCTGCGGCTGCGCCACGACCAGCCGAAGGGCACCCTGGAGCTCAACGCGAAGTCCCCGGACCGGCAGCGCTCCGCCTGGGCGGGCCGCTCCACCCGGGACTTCAAGGACGTGGACCCGACCGTGCTGGACGCGGAGCTCGCCGTGCGCCTCGGCTGGGCGGAGCGGAAGATCGACCTGCCCGCGGGCCGGTACGAGACCCTGCTGCCGCCGACCGCCGTGGCCGACCTGCTGATCTACCAGATGTGGTCGGCGGCGGCCCGGGACGCGGTGGAGGGCCGTACGGTCTTCTCCAAGCCCGGCGGCGGCACCCGGCTCGGCGAGAAGCTGTCCGGACTGCCGCTCTCCCTGCGCAGCGACCCGAACGCGCCGGGCCTGGAGTCCGCGCCGTTCGTGATCGCGCACAGCTCCGGGGACGACGCCTCGGTGTTCGACAACGGTCTGCCGGTCCCGGCGACCGAGTGGATCGCGGACGGTCACCTGAACCGGCTGAGCACGACCCGGCACACGGCGGGCCTGACCGGGATGCAGCTCTCCCCCGGCTTCGGGAACCTGATCCTGGACGCGGGCGGCGAGAAGTCGCTGGAGGAGATGGTCGCGTCCACCGAGCGGGGTCTGCTGCTGACCTGCCTCTGGTACATCCGCGAGGTGGACCCGGCGACGCTGCTGCTCACGGGCCTGACCCGGGACGGCGTCTACCTGGTGGAGAACGGGCAGGTGGTCGGCGAGGTCAACAACTTCCGGTTCAACGAGTCCCCCGTGGACCTGCTGTCGCGGGCCTCGGAGGCCGGCCGGACCGAGAAGACCCTGCCGCGCGAGTGGAGCGACTGGTTCACGCGCGCCGCGATGCCGGCGCTGCGTATCCCCGATTTCAACATGAGTTCGGTGAGCAAGGGCGTCTGACCACCTAGAATGTGCGGGTAGACCCCTCATCCACGCCCCTACTCACTCCATCTCTCAAGGAGAGTCACGACCGTGACTGACATCGTCGACGAACTGAAGTGGCGCGGGCTCTTCGCCCAGTCCACCGACGAAGAAGCCCTGCGCAAGGCCTTCGCGGACGGTCCGGTCACCTTCTATTGCGGCTTCGACCCGACCGCGGCCTCGCTGCACGTGGGGCACCTGGTCCAGGTGCTCACCGTGCGCCGGCTCCAGCAGGCCGGTCACCGGCCGCTGGCGCTGGTCGGCGGGGCCACGGGGCAGATCGGCGACCCGCGACCGACGGCCGAGCGGACCCTGAACGACCCGGAGACCGTCGCGAACTGGGTGACCCGGCTGCGCACCCAGATCGAGCCGTTCCTGTCCTTCGAGGGCGAGAACGCGGCGCTCATGGTGAACAACCTGGACTGGACGGCGGGCCTGTCCGCCATCGAGTTCCTGCGGGACATCGGCAAGCACTTCCGCGTCAACAAGATGCTGACGAAGGACTCGGTCGCCAAGCGGCTCGACTCCGACCAGGGCATCAGCTACACCGAGTTCAGCTACCAGCTGCTCCAGGGCATGGACTTCCTGGAGCTGTACCGGCGCTACGGCTGCGTGCTCCAGCAGGGCGGCTCCGACCAGTGGGGCAACCTGACGGCCGGACTCGACCTGATCCACCGGGTCGAGCCGGGCGCGGTCGTGCACGCGCTGGCGACCCCGCTGATGGTCAAGGCGGACGGCACCAAGTTCGGCAAGTCCGAGAGCGGGGCCGTGTGGCTCGACCCGGAGATGACCACGCCGTACGCGTTCTACCAGTTCTGGCTGAACGTGGATGACCGGGACATCTCCACCTACATGCGGATCCTGTCCTTCAAGCCCCGTGAGGAGCTGGAGGCGCTGGAGGCGCAGACCGCCGAGCGGCCGCAGGCGCGCGCCGCCCAGCGGGCGCTGGCCGAGGAGCTGACGACGCTCGTGCACGGCGCCGACCAGTGCGCCGCCGTGATCGCCGCGTCGAAGGCACTGTTCGGTCAGGGCGACCTGGCGGAGCTGGACGAGGCCACGCTGGCCGCGGCCCTGTCCGAGCTGCCGCACGCCCAGGTGGCGGAGCCCGGCCTCGTGGTGGACATGCTCGCGGAGACCGGCCTGGTCGCGAGCAAGTCGGCCGGCCGCCGGACCGTGAAGGAGGGCGGCGCCTACGTGAACAACGCGAAGGTCACCGCCGAGGACGCGGTCCCCGCCAAGGAGGACCTGCTCCACGGGCGCTGGCTGGTGCTGCGCCGGGGCAAGAAGAACCTGGCCGCGGTGGAGGTCACCGGCGCCTGACGCGTCGCAGGGCGCGTGAGCACGGCAGAACACGGCGGAGGGGCCGGTTCGGACTCTTGGTCCGGCCGGCCCCTCCGTCATGACCCGCGGATGACCCGCGGTGCGTCACGTCGTCTGCCGCTTGCCCTTGATCGCTCCGTACATCATCTCGCCGAGGGCGACGACGACGACCGCCCCGACGATCTGCAGCAGGTGCCGGGTCCAGTCGATGCCCGCGGTCTCACCGACACCGATCCAGGTGGCCACCGCATTGCCGAGGACGGCACCGGCGATGCCGAAGAGGGTGGTCAGCCACAACGGCTGGTGCTGCTTGCCCGGCAGGATGGCCTTGGCTATCAGCCCCAGCACGAAACCGACGATGATCGCCCACAACCAACCCATGTCGAGCCTCCTCCTGGCGCGTTGTGCGCACGTGCGCCCAGTGTCGACCCATCCGGCGTACGACGCATTTCGGACAGTGCCGTACGGGGGTCCCCCCTCTCCTCCCGGCCCGGGGACGGGCGTACCGTGGGAGGGTCCGGGCCGGGAGTGCCCGGTTGGCGATCGGGTGGTGGAGCGTGGAGCGGACGAAGCGGCAGAAGCGGAACGGGGCCGAGGTCTTCCGGATCACCGGAGCGCGGATGGGTCTCGCCGAGGACGTGCGGGGCCGGCAGCGCCGGTACGTGATCTCGATGACGATCAGAACCCTGTCGGTCATCGCGACCGTGCTGTTGTGGAACGTGCAGCGCCCGGTGGCCATCGTGACGCTCGTGGCCGGAGCCCTGCTTCCCTACATTGCCGTGGTCATCGCCAACGCCGGGCGCGAGTCGACGCCGTCGCTGCCCTCGCACTTCATGCCGGCCCCCGTGCGGCCGGCGCTGGACGCGGGAAACCTCAAGAAAAGCTCAGATCAATCGTGAAGTTCCGGTGCACTCCACCGGGTCCTGCGTGACATACTGCTCACGCGCTCCGCATCCCCCGTCGGAGCGACGGACCGACGCCGGGCAGCTCCCCCCGTGGCTGCTCGGCGTCGCCATTCCGTTCTAATGTGGGGCTGTGACTTCCTCCAGCGCCACCGGCCCCGAAGAGAACCCCACCTGCTCCGCCAAGGGCTGCCGCGACACGGCCGTGTGGGTCCTGGCGTGGAACAACCCGACGCTGCACACGCCGGAGCGGCGCAAGACCTGGCTGGCGTGCGAGGAACACCGCGAACACCTCTCCCAGTTCCTGGGGGTCCGCGGTTTCCTCAAGGACGTCGTGAAGCTGGACGAGTGGGTGCAGCCGGAGGGCTCGGAACGCCCGCGCTGACCTGAACCGACCTGACCTGAACCGACCCCGGGACCTGCGTCCCGGGGTCTGTTGCCCGGTCAGCCGCCGATCGCGGACATCGGGCGGTCGGGCTGCAGGAAGGAGGGGTCGTCGAGACCGGATCCGGCCTTCTTTCCCCACATCGCGACCTTCCAGAGCCGGGCGATCTCCTCGTCCGGGGCGCCCGAGCGCAGGGCCGCGCGCAGGTCCGACTCCTCGGTGGCGAACAGGCACGTGCGCACCTGGCCGTCGGCCGTGAGCCGCGTACGGTCACAGGCGCCGCAGAACGGGCGGGTGACCGAGGCGATGACGCCGACGGTGGCCGGGCCCCCGTCGACCACCCAGCGCTCGGCCGGGGCGGAGCCGCGCTCGACGGCGCCTTCCTCCGTGAGCGTGAAGCGGGTGCGCAGGGACTCCAGGATGTCCCCGGCGGTGATCATGCCGTCGCGCTTCCAGCCGTGCTGGGCGTCGAGCGGCATCTGCTCGATGAAGCGGAGCTCGTATTCGTTCTCCACGGCCCAGGCCAGCAGGTCGGGGGCCTCGTCGTCGTTGAGGCCGGGCATGAGCACGGCGTTGACCTTGACGGGGGTGAGGCCGGCCTCGCGGGCCGCGGCCATGCCGTCGATGACGTCCTTGTGCCGGTCGCGGCGGGTGAGGGTCTTGAAGACCTCGGGCCGCAGGGTGTCCAGGGACACGTTCACCCGGTCCAGGCCGGCGGCCTTCAGGGCCTGCGCGGTGCGCTTCAGACCGATGCCGTTGGTGGTCAGCGACATCTTGGGGCGGGGCTCCAGGGCCGCGCACCGCTCGACGATGCCGACCAGGCCGGGCCGCAGCAGCGGCTCGCCTCCGGTGAACCGGACCTCGGTGATCCCCAGCTGCGTGACCGCGATGCGGATCAGCCGGACTATCTCGTCGTCACTGAGCAGGTCCGACTTGCCGAGCCACTGCAGCCCTTCTTCGGGCATGCAGTAGGTACAGCGCAGATTGCACCGGTCGGTCAGTGAGACGCGCAGGTCAGTGGCCACGCGGCCGTAGGTATCGAGAAGCACTGTGGGCCCCCTCCCCTGTCCGGAAGTAGAGGTACGCGCGGACGTTGGATCTACTGCACGCGTTCTATTTCGAGACTACGTGACGCCTGTGTCATCCAGAGGTACCCGAATGAACGAGACGTGACGTGGCCGCGTCGTAGAGATCTACGACGCGGCCACGCTGGGTGTTCGGACGATGTCAGTGCGCCCCGGTTCCGGTGAGGGAGCGCACTTCCAGCTCGGCGAACTTCTGGGGGTCGGCCTTCTCCTTGGAGAGGACGGTTCCCAGCCAGCCCAGCAGGAAACCGAGGGGGATCGAGATGATCCCCGGGTTCTCCAGCGGGAACCAGAAGAAGTCCGCGTCCTTGAACATCGAGGTGGGCTTTCCGGACACGACCGGGGAGAACAGGACCAGGCCGACCGCCGAGATCAGTCCGCCGTAGATGGACCAGAGCGCGCCCTGGGTGGTGAAGCGCTTCCAGAAGAGGCTGTAGAGGATCGTCGGCAGGTTGGCGGAGGCGGCGACCGCGAAGGCGAGCGCGACCAGGCCGGCCACGTTCAGGTCGCGGGCCAGCGCGCCGAGGCCGATGGCGACGGCTCCGATGACGACGGTGGACCAGCGGGCCGCGCGCATCTCCTCCTTCTCGGTGGCCTTGCCCTTGCGGATCACGTTCACGTACAGGTCGTGTGCGAAGGACGAGGAGGAGGCGAGGGTGAGGCCCGCGACGACGGCCAGGATGGTGGCGAAGGCGACCGCGGAGATCACGGCGAGCAGGATGGCGCCGCCGGTGGAGTCGGGGCCGCCGCCGACGGCCTGGGCGAGCAGGGGTGCGGCGGTGTTGCCGGCCTTGTTGGACTTGATGATCTCGGCGCGGTCGAGCAGCGCCGCGGCGCCGAAGCCGAGGGCGATCGTCATCAGGTAGAAGCCGCCGATGATGCCGATGGCCCAGAGGACGGACTTACGGGCGGCCTGCGCGGTGGGCACGGTGTAGAAGCGGATCAGGATGTGCGGCAGGCCGGCGGTGCCGAGGACGAGGGCGAGGCCGAGCGAGATGAAGTCCAGCTTGGAGGTCGGGTCCTTGCCGTACTTGAGGCCGGGTTCGAGGAACTTCGCCCCCTGTCCGCTGTTCTCGGCGGCCTTGCCCAGCAGGTCGGAGATGTTGAAGTTGAACTTCACCAGCACCAGGAGGGTGATCAGCAGCGTGCCCGCGATCAGCAGCACCGCCTTGATCATCTGGACCCAGGTGGTGCCCTTCATGCCGCCGATGGTCACGTAGACGATCATCAGTACGCCGACCAGCGCGACGACGGCCACCTTGCCGCCGTCGCTGGTGATGCCCAGGAGCAGCGAGACGAGCACGCCGGCGCCGGCCATCTGGGCGAGCAGGTAGAAGATCGAGACCACGATGGTGGAGGTGCCGGCGGCGGTACGGACGGGCCGCTGGCGCATCCGGTACGCGAGGACGTCGCCCATCGTGTAGCGGCCGGAGTTGCGCAGCGGCTCGGCGACGAGCAGCAGGGCGACCAGCCAGGCGACGAGGAAGCCGATCGAGTAGAGGAAGCCGTCGTAGCCGAAGAGGGCGATGGCTCCGGCGATGCCGAGGAAGGACGCGGCGGACATGTAGTCGCCGGAGATGGCGAGGCCGTTCTGGAAGCCGGTGAACTGGCGGCCGCCCGCGTAGAAGTCGGAGGCGTCCTTGGTCTGGCGGCCGGCCCAGACCGTGATGATCAGGGTGGCGACGACGAACAGCCCGAACAGGGTGATGATCAGCGGGCGGTGCTCGGAGGCTCCCGCGGCGAGCGTCGTCAGGTGCTGCGTGCCGCTCATTCGGCGGCCTCCATCCGCGCCTTGATGGCCTCGGCCTTGGGGTCGAGCTGCGCGGCCGCGTGGCGTGCGTAGAGCCAGGCGATCAGGAAGGTCGTCGCGAACTGGGCGAGGCCGAGCACGAGGGCGACGTTGATGTTGCCGAAGAGCTTGGTCCCCATGAAGCCGCCCGCGTAGTTGGACAGCAGGACGTAGAGCAGGTACCAGGCGATGAAGGCCACGGTGAGCGGGAAGGCGAAGGAGCGGTAGGAGCCGCGCAGTTCGGCGAACTCCGCGCTCTGCTGGACGCTCGCGTAGTCGTCTGCCGTGGGGGCGGCCGGTGGCGTTCCCGCGCTGCCCGGCGGCGGCGCTGCTTCGGTGGTCACGGGGGGATCTCCTTGTGACGCGGGTGCGGTGGGGACGACGGACAAAACAACCTCCGTGTGGGGGGACGGTGGTGCCGATCCCCCCTGTCAACGGCACGGACGGCGCGGCGGGACGGTTCAACACCCGTTGATTCTTCGGGAACTGATTTCTCGAACTGATGGCGTGGAGGGGAACGGCGACGCTAGGTTCGCTTGTCATGAACCCGTCCGACGCGACCGCGTCCGGGCGGCTTTTTCGAACATGACCTGGAGAACCCATGGATCAGCTGGGGTCGCGTGCGCCCAAGAAGCGCAGCCGTGCTCTCGCCGTACCCGTCGGCCTGGCGCTCACCGCCTCGCTCGCCTTCCTGCCCGCGATCTCGGCCTCGGCCGCCCCGCTGGGCAATGCGGCCGGCACGGCGACGGCCTCGAAGGCCGACACCTCCGGCCCCAAGCTGTCGTACGTGGCCAACCTGAACGCGTACGCCACCGTGAAGGCGGCGAAGAAGGCCGTCGAGCGGTCCGGCGGAACGGTGGTGACGGCCTATGAGCAGATCGGGGTCGTGGTCGCACACTCCCAGAACCCGGACTTCGCCAAGCAGCTGCGAGCCCAGCGCGGCCTGTTCGTGTCGGTCGGTGCCACCCGGACGGCCCCGATGTCGGCGGCGCGGACCACCGAGGAGGGCGCGACCCAGCAGCTGAGCGCGGCGGACGCCGCCAAGGCGGCGGCAGCGGCCCAGGAGGGTCAGGAGCCGCTGGAGCCCAACCAGTGGGACCTGCGGACGATCAAGGCCGACAAGGCTCACAAGATCAACGATGGCAGCCGGAACGTCACCGTGGGCATCATCGACACGGGTGTCGACGACACCCACCCCGATCTCGCCCCGAACTTCTCCAAGAGCCAGTCGGCCAACTGCGTGGGCGGCGTCGCCGACACCACCGAGGGCGCCTGGCGCCCGTACGCCGACGGCAGCGACCACGGCACGCACGTGGCCGGGACCATCGGAGCCGCGCGCAACGGCATCGGCGTCAGCGGTGTCGCGCCGGGCGTGAAGATCGCCGCGATCAAGGTGAGCGAGCCCGGGACCAGCCTCTTCTACACCGAGGCGGTCGTCTGCGGCTTCATGTTCGCCGCCGAGAAGGGGATCGAGGTGACCAACAACAGCTACTACGTCGACCCGTGGCTCTTCAACTGCAAGTCCGACGACGACCAGAAGGCGCTGGTGGAGGCCATCGGCCGGGCCACCAAGTACGCCGAGCGCAAGGGCACGCTCCACATCGCCTCGGCCGGCAACTCCGATCAGGACCTGGCGGCCGACTCCCTCGTCGACGAGAGCAGCCCGAACGACACCACCCCGGTGCCGCGGACCATCGACCCGAAGGTCTGCCTGGACCTGCCCACGCAGCTGCCGGGTGTGGTCACCGTCTCCGCGACCGGCGACAAGGGCCTGCGCTCGTACTACTCCAGCTACGGCCTCGGGGTCGTGGACGTCGCCGCCCCCGGCGGCGACAAGTGGCAGGTCCCGGACACCCCGGACGCCAACGGGCGCGTGCTGTCGACCGTCCCCGGCGGGGGCTACGGCTACAAGCAGGGGACCTCGATGGCCGCCCCGCACGTCGCGGGCGTGGCGGCACTCCTCAAGAGCGCCCACCCGTCGGCCACGCCCTCGCAGCTCCAGGCGATGCTGAAGGCCCAGTCCACGAAGGCGGCCTGCCCGACGCAGATATACGACGCCGCGGGCACCCTGATCGACGCCACCACCTGCCAGAGCAAGTGGGGGCAGACGGGCTACTACGGCTACGGCGTGATCGACGCGCTCAAGGCCGTGAAGTAGCGGCCGCCGGAACGAGGTGGACGGGCCGGGCGGTATCACCCGCCCGGCCCGTCCTTTCGTTCATTCGCTCATTCGCTCATTCGGTCGTCCCGCAGGTCAGGGCTTGATCATCACCTTGAGCGCGCTGCGGTCGTCCATCGACCGGTAGCCGTCCGGGACTTCGTCCAGCGACACGGTCCGGTCGAAGACGGGCGCCGGGTCGATCACACCGCTGAGCACGTCCTTCAGCAGCTCCGGGATGTACGCGCGGACCGGGGCCACGCCGCCGCGCAGGGTGATGTTGCGGTCGAACATGACGCCGAGGTCGAGGCCGGTGCCGCTGCCGTGCGGGACGCCGACGTAGCCGATGGCCCCGCCGTCGCGGGTGATGTTCACGGCGGTGCGCATCGACTGCTCGGTGCCGACCGCCTCGATGACCGCGTGCGCACCCCGGCCGCCGAGGAGCTCGCGCACGGCCGCCTCGGCGGCCTCGCCGCGCTCGGCGACGACGTCGGTGGCCCCGAAGAGCTTCGCGATGTCCGTCCGTACGGTGTGGCGGCCCAGCGCGATGATCCGCTCGGCGCCCAGGCGCTTGGCGGCGAGGACGCCGCACAGACCGACCGCGCCGTCGCCGACGACGGCGACCGTGGAGCCCTCGCGCACGCCGGCGCCCAGCGCCGCGTGGTGGCCGGTGCCCATGACGTCGGACAGCGCGAGCAGCCCGGTCAGCAGGTGGTCGTCGGAAACGGCCTCGGCGGGCAGCTTCACCAGGGTGCCGTCGGCGTGCGGGACGCGGACGGCCTCGCCCTGGCCTCCGTCGTGGCCGACCGAGCCCCAGAAACCGCCGTGCTCGCAGGAGGTGAAGAGGCCCTCGGAGCAGTACTCGCAGGTGCCGTCCGACCACATGAAGGGGGCGACGACGAGGTCGCCGGCCCGCAGATCGGACACGGCGGAGCCGGTCTCCTCGACGATGCCCAGGAACTCGTGGCCGATGCGCTGGCCGGGCTGACGCTCGGCCTCGCCGCGGTAGGCCCACAGGTCGCTGCCGCAGATACAGGCACGCAGGACGCGGACGACGGCGTCCTCGGGGCGCTGGATCGCAGCGTCGGGCACCTCCTCCACGCGTATGTCGTGCGGGGCGTGGATGACGGTGGCGCGCATGGTGGTGCAGTCCTCCGGTTCGGGAATGTTCAGTCTTGTACGACTGTGGAACCGTCCTACCGTACGCCTGCTTCCCGGGAGGTCGCGCCAGTGGCCAGCAGGTACTGGGCGGCGAGGTACGTGGCCATGATCCAGAAGTCCGGTCGGGGCAGCTGGGGCCATTCTGCGACGCCCGTGGCGATCAGGGTGTCGGAGAGCAGGAAGAGCGCGCCGCCGATCCCGGCCCGCAGGCCGAGGGCGCTGGAGCGGAACGCCATGGCGGTGAGCAGCAGGCTGTAGCCGGCCACCGGGATCCGCAGGTCGGCCGGCAGATCGGACCACAGCAGGGCGACGGTGCCGAGGAGGGCGAGCGCGTACGCGCCCCCGACCAGCGGGTTCGCGGGCCGCTTGCCGAAGAGGACGAGGTAGCAGACGTGCCCGACGGCGAAGGAGCCCATGCCCACGAGGAAGGCGGGCTCGGCGTCGAAGAGCAGGGCCAGGTCCCCGCCCCAGCCGAACAGCAGGGCGGCGAGCAGCAGCCGGGGGGCGCCGCGGGTGGCCATGTGGGTCACGAGCAGCGGCATCAGCAGCGGTTTGGCGATGACGTGCCCGAGGTGCCAGCCGGCGAGGAGCGAGCCGAGGTCGACGGCGGCGGCGACGGCGAAGGCCACGAGGGCGATGCGGCCGAGGCGCGGCCGGCCGGCCGGCGCCTGGTCCGCCGCCCAGGCGGGGGCGGGTCGGCCGGGGGACTCGGCGGTGCTCACGCGGTGCTCTCCTGTACGGCCGGGGCGGCGGGGTCGGCTGCGGTGGCGGCGGCCGGAGCGGGGGCGGACGCGGGGGCAGGGGTAGATGCGGGGGCGGGGGCCGGGGTAGATGCGGGGGCGGGGGCGGACGCGGACGCGGGGGCGGGCTGCCAGCCAGGGCCGCGGAAGACGTGTCCGGCCCGCTGGCGCCAGCTCCCGGCGGCGCGCACGTCCCGGGCGATGGCCGCGTACTCGTGGGTGGCCACGCGCAGCGGGTTGTGGGTGCCGATGTTCTTGGTGAGCCCGTAGACGGGCTTGTCCGTCTCCCCCACCCAGGAACCGAACATCCGGTCCCAGACGATCAGGATGCCGCCGAAGTTGCGGTCCAGGTAGCCGCCCTGCGAGGCGTGGTGGACGCGGTGGTGGGAGGGGGTGTTGAAGACGTACTCGTAGGGCCGCGGCAGCTTGCCGATGCGCTCGGTGTGGACCCAGAACTGGTAGAGCAGGTTGAGTCCGTAGCAGAACGGGATCGCCGCCGGGTGCACGCCGAGGGCCACCATCGGCAGGTAGAACCACCAGGTGGTGGCGCTGGTCCAGGGCTGGCGCAGGGCGGTGGTGAGGTTGAACCGCCGGCTGCTGTGGTGGACCACGTGGCAGGCCCACAGGATGCGGATGACGTGGTGGAGGCGGTGCTGCCAGTAGTAGAGGAAGTCCTGGACGAGCAGCATCAGCAGGGCGGTCCACCACAGGAACGGCACGCGCAGCGGGGTCAGTTCGTAGACCGCGGTGAAGACGGCGACGACCGGGATCTTCCAGAGCAGGTCGAAGCCGATACTGCCGAGCCCCATGGTGACGCTCGTGACGGCGTCCTTGGTGTCGTAGCCGGCGGCGTCCTCGTCGGGATGGAGCCGGTAGCTCACCACCTCGATGACGGTGAGCAGCACAAAGGCAGGTATGGACCACAGCACGACATCGGGCAGGTTCGGCATGTCCCGCACCATAGAGGCGCTCTCGGGGGTGCCGCTAGGGGTTGTTACCGATCGGTATCCATCGGGGTTACCGGCGGTTCACGAGATGATGTCCGGACCAAGGGGAGGGCGGGGTATGACGGGCTTGGAGACGGTTCTCTTACGGGTGGCGGGGACGGCGGCGGGGACGCTGGTGAAGTCCCTCCTGACCCGGGCCCCGGGGGCGGGCCTGACGCCCGACCCGGCCCGGCCGGCCCCGCGCTGGCGCAAGCCTCCGGCGGAACTCGGCGACGGCGAGATGCGGCGCCTGACCGAAGCCCTGGCGGAGCGCCTCGGCCCGGAGGCCGCGGCGCTGCCGGAGCACGAGCGTCTGGCGGCGCTGGACGCGGTCGGCGACGCGTTCGCGGCGCTCGGCCCCCTGGACGCGGAGTCCCTCTTCGCGGCGGACCTCGACCCGGCGGCCCTGGCGGCGGCCCTCCCCGGCCCCCCGGCGGGGCTGAGCCCGGCGGCGGAGGCCCTGTACGCACGGCTGATCCGGCTGTGCTGCGCGCACGCGGTGGAATACGTGACGACCCTGCCGGGATTCGGGGCCCGGGCGGAGGTGGAACTGGTCCGGCGGACGGGCCGGCTGGAACGGCACATGGACCGGATGGCGGCGCGGCTCGCCGCGACGGCGTCGTCGGAGGCTTTCCGCTTCGAGCAGAAGTACGCGCAGTACGTGGCCCGGGCCCACGGCCGACTCCAGCTGTTCGGGCTGACCACCAGCCGGGCGCGGGAGGAGTGGCCGCTGGACCTCGCCTACATCAGCCTCGCCGTGAGCGGCGAGCAGCAGCCGATGCCGGGCGAGCCGGGCATGCACCAGGGCCCGGTCAGGGCGGAGCACGCACTCGGCTCTGCGGACCGGGTACTGCTGCGCGGCCCGGCGGGCTCCGGCAAGAGCACGCTGATGCAGTGGCTGGCCCTGAACGCGGCCCAGCAGGCCGACGGGCCGTGGGCGGCGTGCGTGCCGTTCGTACTGCGCCTGCGCGCGTTCACCACGGCCGAGTCGCTGCCCCTGCCGGAGGAGTTCCTGAAGGCCGCGGGCGTGCCCTTGTCGGCGCCCGCCGGCTGGGCCGAGGACCTGATGCTGAGCGGCCGCGCGCTGGTGCTGGTGGACGGGGTGGACGAGGTCCCGCAGCGGCTGCGCACCCGCACGGAGGCCTGGCTGCGGACGCTGATCGCCGCGTTCCCGAAGGCGCGGTACGTGGTGACCACCCGCCCGTCGGCGGTTCCGGAGGACTGGCTGGCGGGGCAGGGCTTCACGCCGCACTCGCTGCTGCCGATGGAGCTGAACGACATCCGCGTCTTCGTCTCGCACTGGCACCGGGCCGCACGCGCCGAATGCCCCGGCGAGGACCTGGACGCGTACGAGGCCTCGCTGCTGGAGGCGGTCTCGGCCCGCCGCGACCTGGCCCGGCTCGCCACGAACCCCCTGATGTGCGCACTGCTCTGCGCCCTGAACCGGGACCGGCGGATGCACCTGCCCCGGGCCCGCAAGGAGCTGTACGACGCGGCACTGGACATGCTGCTCGTCCGCCGGGACACGGAACGGGAGATCGGCGGGGTCGAGGGCGTCCACCTCACCCGTGACGAACAGGTCCTGCTGCTCCAGCGGTTCGCGTACTGGCTGATCAGGAACGGCCAGGTGGAGGCGGGCAGGGACGAGGCCGTCGAGATGATCGACGAGTGGATGGGGGCGATGCCGCAGGTCCGGAAGCAGGGCGGCGCGGAGCAGGTCTTCAGGCACCTGCTGATCCGCAGCGGCCTCCTGCGCGAGCCCGTGAAGGGGTCGGTGGACTTCGTCCACCGCACCTTCCAGGACTACCTGGCCGCCAAGGCCGCGGTGGAGTCCCGCGACTTCGGCGTACTGGTGAAGAACGCGCACGACGACACGTGGGACGACGTCGTCCGGATGGCCGTGGGCCACGCCCGCCTGGACGAACGCACCCGGATCCTGCGCGGCCTCCTGAAGCGTGCCGACAAGGTCAAGGGTGCCCGTAACCGCCTGATCCTGCTGGCCGCCACCTGCCTGGAACACGCCCCGGAGCTGGACCCGGCGATCCACTCCGACATCAGGTCCCGTACGGCGGAGCTGCTGCCGCCGTTCACGCTCACCGAAGCCGATGAGCTGGGCAAGGTCGGCGAACTGGTCCTGGGTCTGCTTCAGGGACCAGCGGAGCTGAACGAGCTGGCCGGAGGGGACGAGCACATGAGCGAAGCGGCAGCCGCCGCCACCATCCGCACCGCCGCCGTCGTCGGGACCCCGCGCGCGCTGGAGTTCGTCTCGAAGTTCCGCAACGACTTGCGCTTCGAGGTGTGCCACGAACTGTCCAGCAGCTGGCGCAGGTTCGATGCCGAGGCCTACGCGGGCGCCGTGCTCACCGACGGTGCGCTCGGACCCGTGGCCTTCCTGCAGGTACACACGGCAGACCAGCTGGGACAGTTGCCCCGGCTTCGGCACCTCAACCGCATCCGGCTGGAGGGCGAGCACGGGATACCGCCGGGGCTGCTGGACCACGAGGGGCTGGAAGAACTCTTCTTCGCGTCCAACCCGACGCTGGACGACCTGTCGCCGCTCTCGGCGTTCCCCAGGCTCAAGCTGCTCGGCTTCGACGCCTGCTCGACCATCGACCTGCGCGGAGTCCGGGACCTCCCGTTGGAGACCCTGTACCTCTACCGCATGCCCGACGGACTGGATCTGACGCCGGTCGCCGATCTTGGCCTGCTGTCGCATCTGGGCCTGGACTTCGCCCCGGAAGCCGCCTGTGTGGGAGACCTTCCACTTCCCGCGCCCTTGTCCGGCCTCGGCCTCTATGCGGGTGCCGGGCACATGAGCCTCCGGGGAATCGAAGACTGGAGCGGCCTGGAATGGCTGACGGTGACCGGACCTGCGCAAGCGGCCGAACTCGCCCGGATCACACCTCCGAGGCTCCGCACCCTGCAGCTGCTCAACCACCCCGCACTCGATCCCGCCTCCCTTGCGCGCCACGGGGCCCTGACCGACCTGTACATCAGCGCATGCACGCTGACGAGCGGTCTCGAACCCCTGCGTGAACTGCAGCACCTGACGCACCTGAGCATCCACCAATGCGGTCCGGCGATCGACCTGACCCCGCTCGCGAATATCGACCGGCTGCGCATCGACCTCACCGCGAGTGTTCCTGTACTGGGAACCGGTCTCTTCCCGCCGGGGAAGCTCAGGTCCTACTGAGCCGCCCCGGCGGGAGCCGTCCGTCACCAGACCCGGACCGACCCCCCTCGGGCGAATGCCGGGCTGGTGGCCTCCGGGGGCACGGACGTCAGCGGCTCCGCGATCTCCGAGACCAGCGGGCCGTGCTTGGCGGCGACCGCGTCCAGCAGGGCGAGGTCGAAGCCGTACACGCGGGCCGC
The DNA here is from genome assembly GCF_042894785.1 of Streptomyces sp. NPDC001502. Lineage (NCBI taxonomy): Bacteria > Bacillati > Actinomycetota > Actinomycetes > Kitasatosporales > Streptomycetaceae > Streptomyces > Streptomyces sp. NPDC001502. The sequence goes on along the minus strand of NZ_JBIAVW010000026.1, from coordinate 72,993 downwards.
GTTGCCGCCGACCATGGCGGCGACCTCCTCGCGCGGGAGGCCCGCGTAGGCGATGCGGAGGCCTTCGCGGGAGAACGGGGTGGTGCCCTCGTCGTGGGGGTAGTCGCTGCCCCACATGATCTTGTCGAGGCCGATCCGCTCCCGCAGCGGAACCTCGTGGGGGCGCATGAAGCTCGCTCCCACGAAGCAGTTGTCCCGCCAGACCTCACTCGGGCCCCGGCCCATCGACTCCGCGAGGCCCGCCCCGAACTTGGACTCGGCCGTGGCCGACGCCGCGACCAGGCGGCCGTGGTAGTAGTCGAGCATCTCCAGCACGCCGGGGATCCACCCGGAGCCCTGCTCCGTCAGGACCAGCTTCAGGCCCGGGTGGCGGCGGAAGGCCCCGCCGAAGACGAGGTGCCACAGGGCGCGGTGCGAGAACCAGGTCGTCTCCACCATGAAGACGGCCCTGGCTGCCGGTTCGTCGCCCAGCGGCGGTGAGGCCGAACCGCCGTGGTGGTTGACCGGGACGTCCAGCTCGTCGCACACCGCCCAGATGGGGTCGTACGCAGCCGAGTACAGCTCGGGGACGGTGGAGCCGGGCGGGACGCCCGGGAGCAGGATGCCGCCCGTCAGGCCGGCCGCCCGGGCCCGGCGGATCTCGCCCACCGCCGCGTCCACGTCGTTCAGGAGGATCTGGGCGACCCCCGCCCGCCGGCCCGGCGCGTCCGCGCAGAAGTCCGCCAGCCAGCGGTTGTGGGCCTGCAGCCCCGCCCAGCGCATCTCGTACTCGGCGGCCGTCGGGGGCTGGGCCATCAGGGAGGCCTTGGGGAAGAACGGCGGGATGGTGTTGGGGAAGAGGACCTCGGCGACGATGCCGTCGGCCTCCAGTTCCGCGAGACGCCGCGCCGAGTTCCAGTTGCGGTCGGCGGTGTCCGCGAGGAGGTCCTCGTACGGGTTCACGTACGTGGCGGCCCAGGCGTCGAAGTCCCCGTGGTGGCGCTTCTCCAGGTACGGCTTGTAGTCCAGCAGGTCGGCGCCCGCGTGGCAGTCCGCCGAGATCACCGTGTAGCGGTCCTCGGACGTCACGGGTTCACCCCCAGCACCGGGAAGTCGTTGTCGGTGAGCCAGTGGCGGCCCACCTCGCGGGAGCGGGCCCAGGAGGCCTCCACCGCCGTCTGGTCCGGGGACTGGCCCAGCTCCGCCGGGGTGGGGCCGATCCGGCGGGCGATCGGGGCCAGCTTCGCGGTGTCGAAGCCGAAGACATCGGCCGCCGCGAGCCCGAGCATCCGGCGGGTCTCCGCGACCGGGATGTCGTGGAAGGTGTTCTTCAGCCAGGCCCGGGTGTTCGGCCAGGTGCCCTCGGGGTGCGGGAAGTCCGAGCCCCACAGGATGTTGTCCACGCCGATCTCGTACCGCTGCGCGAGCTCCCGGCGCTTGGTGTTCGTCGCGCAGATGAAGACCTGGCGGTCCAGGTACTCGCTGGGCGGCCGCTTCAGCTCCTCGAACGGCGAGAGCTTCTTGCCGCCGTGCGCGCCGAGGTAGAGCCGGTCCATGAACCAGAGCTGGTTCGGCAGCCACCAGCAGCCCGCCTCGGCGACGCCGAACTTCAGGCCGGGGTGGCGCTCGAAGACGCCCGACCAGAGCAGGAACCACAGCGGGCGGGACGGCCACCAGGTGACCTCGGAGACGAAGATGCCCAGGTGGTCGCCGTACTCGTGGCGCGGCGAGGAGCCGGAGTGGGTGACGACCGGCATCTGGGTCTCGGCGGCCGCGGCCCAGACGGGGTCGTAGCGGCGGTCGTGGTAGGGCGCCTTGTCGACCCACATCGCGGGGATCATCAGCGCGCCCAGCCCGGACGCCTTGGCCCGGTGGATCTCGGCGACGACCTTCTCCGGCTCGCCCGTGATGGGGAGCAGGGCGACTCCGCAGTGCCGCTCCGGGTGCTGTCCCACGAACTCCGCGAGCCAGCGGTTGTGCGCCTGCGCGCCCGCCATGCCGAGCTCGGGGTCCTGGTCGCCGGAGAGGCCGAGGCCGACGCCGAAGGGGGCGGCGGTCTGGCTGTCGACGGCGTCCGCGTCGGGGAAGACGACCTCGGCGGCCACGCCGTCGCCGTCGAGTTCCTTCAGCCGCTGCCCGGTGTCCCAGCCTCCCTTGAGGCCTTCCTCGTGGTCGTGGAACCACTTCTCGGCGAAGGCCTCGTTGCGGACGCCGAGCCGGGTGGCCTCCGCCCGGCGGGCGTCGCGTTCGCCGAGGAACTCGTCGAACTGGGGGTGGAAGCGGGAATCCAGGTAGGGCCGGTACTGCTCGGTGGGCAGGCCCGCGTGGCAGTCGGAGGAGATGATCAGGTACGGGTCTTCGGTCCGGTCATCGGTACGGCCTTCGGTACGGCCTTCGTTCGTACTCACCACAGACGCCCCTCAGTCGAGGATGAAGCTTTCCAGGTAGCCGGGGTTGGTCCGGTCGAGCATCGACTGCGACCGGGCGCGGATCTGCCGGTCGCTGTGCTCGCTCGCCGGGAGCATCCAGAAGCGGTCGGCGCGGATGCCGTCGACCACGTGCTCGGCGACCTCCTCGACCGGGGTGAATTCCACCGCGTGGCCGGCCTTCCTCATCGCCGCCTCGTACTGGTCGAGGCTGCGGTACGGGGCCTTGCGCGGCCGCTCCTTCGCGTACCGCTCGGGCCGGTTGCGGTGCGACTCCCACAGCCCGGTGCGCAGCATGTGCGGTCCGGGGAAGAGGACGGAGGCCCCGACGGCGGCGCGCTCCGCCTTGAGGTGGGCGTAGAGCGACTCGGTCATGGTGACCACGGCCGCCTTGGTGACGGCGTACACGGACGCGGTGGGCAGCGGGGCGATGCCGCCGTCGCCGGAGGAGGTGTTGACGATGTGGCCGGGGCCGCCGGCGGCGATCATGCGGGGGGCGAAGGCCTGGATTCCGTGGAAGACCCCCCACACGTTGACGGAGAAGGCCCACTTCCAGTCGTTGGGCTCGTGCTCCCACATCCGGCCCTCGGCGCCGGAGCCGACGCCCGCGTTGTTGCAGAGCACGTGCACGGCGCCGAAGGTCTCGTAGGCGGCGTCGGCCAGCGCGGTCACGGAGTCGCGGTCGCTGACGTCGACCACCCTGGCGAGCACCTCGGCCCCGTCCGCGACGAGTTCGTCGGCGGCCTTGCGCAGGGCGCCCTCCTCGACGTCGGCGAGGACCACCTTCAGCCCCTCGGCGGCGAAGCGGCGGGCCATGGCGAGGCCGATGCCGCCGGCGGCTCCGGTGACCACGGCCACCTGTCCTGGTTCGAGTCGCATGTCACACACTCCCCTCGGGCGGTCCGTCGAGGATCTGCATGGGGTCGTCGTAGCGCTGGTGGATGTACGGGAGCAGGGCCTGGGCGCTGACCCGCTCGACGACCCGGCCCTTCTGGTCGGTGGTCTTCTCGCCGATGGTGATCTCCACGATCCGGCGGACGGGAAGGTCGGCGACCGGATCGAACATCGACTCCCGCAGCACGATGTCCCCGGTGACGTGCTCCAGCTTGCGGACCTTCTCGTTGCGTGTGCAGTGCACGAGCACCGGGTCCACGTCGAAGCCCGAACCGTCCACGGCGGGCAGGAACTTGAAGTAGAAGTCGGTCTTCCGGGTGGGCTCGGGCAGCGGCAGCGCGCGGTCCACCGCCCCGCGCACCTCGACGAAGGCGATCCCGTGCCGGGCCAGAGCGGCCCGTACGACGAGGCCGTCGCGTTCCACGGTGACCTCGCCCAGCTTCTTCGGCTCGCCGAAGACCTCGCGGCCGCCGGTCAGGGCGCGCTCCAGGGTCATCGGCATGACGAGGGGGTACCAGCCCTCGATCCCGCCGTGCTGGGCGGCGACGGCCACGGAGCCGGCGCCGAGCGGATAGCCGGGCAGGTCGACCTTGCTGATGTTGGCCCGTACCAGGGGCCGGTCGGCCGGTTTGAGCGGTGGCGGCAGGACCGCCGCGACCACGTCGGGGTCGCTCTCCCAGACGGCCACGACGCCGGTGGACCAGATGTCGGGGAGTCGGGAACTCTTCTCGCGCGACGCCGCGATCTCGGCCTCGGTCCGCGCTCCGTACCGTACGCGTGCCATGTCTGCACCATCCCTCGGCTCGGGGGGAGTCGGTTCTGTAACACAGTTACACCGCGACCGATGAAGGGTAAAGACCCCTGCACGGACCAGAATTGACGATCCGACAGATTGGTGGAGACGCCGTGGCCAGAACCACGCTCACCCGCGACGAGGTGCTGGACGCCGCCGCGTCCCTGGTCATGCAGCACGGTCCGGCCGCGCTCACCATGCGGGGGCTCGCCGCCGCGCTGGGCACCGCCGTGACGTCCATCTACTGGCACGTCGGCAACCGTGAATCTCTGCTCGACGCCCTCGTCCAGCGGACCGTGGAGGAGATGGGCGCGATCCGGCCCACCGGCCGCACCCCGGCCGACCGGATCCTGGCGGTGGCCCGGATCCTGCGCCGCGAACTGCGGACCCGTCCGCACCTGATCGCGATGGTCCACGAACGCGGGCTGACCGAGCGGATGTTCCTGCCCGCCCAGCAGGCACTCGTCCACGAAGTGCACGCCGCCGGGCTGCGCGGCGCCCGGGCGGCGGACGCGGTCCGCGCCGTCCAGTTCCAGGTCGTCGGATACCTGCTCGTCGAGCGCAACCGCGAGCGCTCCCCCGCGCAGTCCCCGGCCGAGAGCGAGCTCTGGGATCCGGCCGCGGCCCCCCACGACCCGGCCCTCGCCCGCGCCCTGGCCCGCCCGGCGGACCCGGACCGGCTGTTCCTGCTGTCCGTACGGGCCCTGGTGCACGCCCTGCTCGCGCCGGACGCGGCGACTGGCTCGGCCGGCGCGGCCGGCTCGGCCGGCGCGGTGCCGCCGCGATAAATCACTTGGCGCGCTCCCGGGCCCGTGGTTGTATCTGCGGCGCGGGGGCGGCTCCGCGACGTGCTTCCTTCTCACCTTCCTCCGAAAACCGCAGCGCGTCCCCTCTCCGCCCCCGCCCACTCTCCCTTTCCGGTTCCGGAGGACTCCCCCCTTTGCCCGAGCTGTCGACCGTCCTGTTGCGCCGTCTCCACACCGTCTACGTCGACCAGGCCGGGCCGCGCCCGGGCGACCCGTCGACGACCGAGGGCCTGACGGCCCTGGAAGCCGAACTGCTCGACCGGGGCTACGCCCTGACGGGCCCGCTGCGTTCGGCACTCGCCTGGCTGGGACCCACCGGACTCGCCGCCGCCGGCACGCAGTTGATCGGGGACATCGACATCCTGCTGGGTGCGGACCGCACCCACATGCCGCTGTTCCGCTCGTTCCCGGCCTCGGTGCCCGACGACACCCACGCGCTGTGGATCGAACGCGTCCTGACCCTGCTCCTGCAGTGGCCGGACCAGCCGTGCGTGCTGTGCGCGACCGTCGGCAGCGTCCACCCCGTCGCCCCGTGCGCCCACCTGGTCTGCCGGACCTGCTGGGACGGCGCCGACTACACCGGCTGCCCGATCTGCCACCGCCGCGTCGACGCCGGCGATCCGTTCATCCGGCCGTCCCCGGACCCGGGGGAGGTTCCCTCCGGGGGCGGTCCGCTGCGGCTGCTGGCCTTCGGCACCGACCGCGCGGCCGACGCCGTCACCGCCCTCGGCAAGCTCCTCGCCCGCCGTACCCCGCTCTCGCCGCAGGACACCGAGGAGGCCCGGGTGCTCCTCGCCCACGTGCCGGCCGGCCTGGACTGGCTCCCGGACGCCATCCCGGTGCGGGAGACCAAGGCCCTGGTGCTGGGCACCCTGCTGCGCGAGCGCCGCACGCGGGAGACCGTACGGGCCCTGCTGCCCGAGCGGCTCACCACCGCCACCGACGTGCTGCGGCTGCTCGCCGTGTGGTCCGGCGGAGAGGCCGGCCTCCTGGAACCCCCGCGCCTGCGCTCCCTGCCGCGCCCACTGCGGCGCGACCTGCTGGCCGTCCTGGACGGGCTCGATCCGGCGCTGCTCGTCGAGGACGTACTGCGCCACGAGGACCTGTGGAAGCGGGCCGCCGAGATCCTGCACCCCTTCGAGCAGTACGCCCGCCACCCGCGCGCCGCCCTCGCCTTCGCCGTGCTGCGGGGCACCGACACCACCGGCACCGCCCTCGGCGCCGCGCTGCTCGCCACCGCGGCCGCGCACCCGCACGCGGTACGGATCGACGGCTCGCGCATCCGGGCGGCCACCTGGCTGGGCCGCGCCGAGGAGGCCCTGCGCGGCGGGGATCCGGACCGGGCCCTGGCCGTACTGGCCGAACGCCCCGGTGAACTCGTGCGGCGCCTGGACCACCTGCTGCGGCTGTACGCGGCCGACACCCTGGCGCCGCAGGTCGCCGAGGTACTGGCGCGACGGCTGCCGAAGGCAGGGCCGGGGCCCGTGCTGTCCGCGCTCGGACGGTTGCGGATCCGCCATCTGCCCGGGACCCGGCGGGTGTTCTTCCCGCGCGGACAGGTCGCGCACTCCTTCACCGTGGACGACGACCGAGCCCCGCTGGCCGAGGCCGTGACCGGTGCGGTGTGCGAGCTGTTCGAGGCCGAGGTGCTGCGCCGGCTGGCCACGGCCGAGCCGTACGACATGGCGGTCCTCGACTCCCGCCTCGCCCACCTCCACGTCCCCTCCGCCGAGCGGGCTGCGGCCAAGGCGCTGGTCACCGTTCCCAAGGGCAGCTTCCAGGCGCTGCCGGACGGCGAGGTGCTGCGCATGTTCCTGCACTGGATGGAACCGGCGCGCAAGCGCGTGGACCTGGACCTGCCGGTGGTGCTGTTCGACGCCGACTGGAACTACGCGGGCCTGTGCGACTACACGCACCTCGTCCACGGCAAGCGGGCCGTCGTCCACTCCGGCGACCTGGTCTCGGCGCCGGCGCCCCACGGGGCGAGCGAGTACGTGGACATCGACCTGGACGCCCTGGCCGACTCCGGTGTGCGCTTCGCCATGCCGGTCGTCTTCAGCTTCAACAACATCCCCTTCGAGCTGCTGCCCGATGCCTTCGCCGGGTTCATGGCCCTGCCCACCCGCTCCGGCCGCTCCGCCCGCTACGACCCGCGGACCGTGCGCCAGCGCTACGACCTGGTCGGCAACTCCCGGATCCACGTGCCGCTCCTCGTCGACCTGGAGCGGCGCGGGTTCCTGTGGACCGACGTCCACCTGCCCGACGACGAGGGCTACCACAGCGTGCGGGCGCACCAGGAGGACCTGGCCCGGATCGGCCGCGACCTGTTCCAGTACTTCTCGACCGGCCGCACCACCCTGTGGGAGCTGGCCGGCTGGCACGCGGCCGCGCGCTGCCGCGAGGTGGCCGTGCTGCGCCGTACGCCCCGGCCGAGCGACCCCGACGAACTGTGGACCTACCGCCGGGGCCCCGGCGAGGACACCGCGGCCTTCGCCGCCCGGCTGGTCGGCCTGCGCGATCCGGACGGCGTGCTCGCCTCCGCGGAGGTCGAGGCCCTCGCGGGCACCGCCGCTTCGGGACGGTCGGTGTTCCTCGCGCTGGTGGACGGCGAGGTCGCGCCCGCCGGCGCGAGCGGCTCCGTATACCGGCTGCTGCCGGGGCCTGTTGACGGCTGTGGCCTCGAACAGCTCGCGGCGGGCGACCTGGTCGCCGCCCTGGGCTGACGGCCGGGAAGCGCCGACGCGGCCACGGGTGTCAGTCAGGGCCGATATCCTCTGTGACCATGCTCGACGACCGTACGACCGCAGAGACGATGTGGCCGACCGCGTACCCACAGGGGTACGCGGTCGTCGACGTGGAGACCACCGGGCTCGCTCGCGACGACCGGATAGTCTCCGCCGCCGTCTACCGGCTCGACGCCCAGGGCAATGTGGAGGACCACTGGTACACGCTGGTCAACCCGCGGCGGGACCCGGGACCGGTGTGGATCCACGGGCTGACGAGCGCGATGCTCGCCGACGCCCCGCTCTTCGAGGACATCGCCGAGGAGTTCGCCGACCGGCTCGCGGACCGGGTACTGGTCGCGCACAACGCCATCTTCGACTGGCAGATGATCGCCCGGGAGTACGCGCGGGCCGCCGCGACCGCACCGGTCCGTCAGCGGCTGTGCACCATCGCCCTGTCGAAGGAACTGAACCTGCCGCTGCCCAACCACAAGCTGGAGTCGCTCGCCGCGCACTTCGGCGTGGTCCAGCAGCGCGCCCACCACGCGCTCGACGACGCCCGGGTGCTCGCGGAGGCGTTCCGTCCTTCGCTGCACGCGGCCGCGCAGGGCGGCGTACGGCTGCCCCTGCTGGAATGCCGGCCGCTGACGGAGTGGTCGGACTCCGCCGTCACCCCGCGGGTCGGGTACCAGGCCTCCTACCGGGGCAGCAGCTGGCGGCCCTCGCGCAAGCGGCCGCCGTGCCCGCACCCGAATCCGGGGCGCTTCGAGGACGGCAAGCCGCTGAAGCAGGGCATGCGGATCGCCTTCTCCGGTGACACCTCGGTGGAGCGGGAGCTGCTGGAGGACCGTGCGGTCGAGGCGGGCCTGCACATCGCGACGAGTGTGTCGCGGCTCACCAGCCTCCTGGTGACCAACGACCCCGATTCGGCCACCTCCAAGACGGTCAAGGCGAAGAGCTTCGGCACGCCGGTCGTCGACGAGGCGGCCTTCACCCAGCTGCTGCGGGACGTGGCCCCGGCCGAGTCCTGAACCGGAGGGCCGTTGCGCCGGCCGGGTGCAGGCGCGGCGACTCACCCCGCTGGATCTTGTTCCGCTCCTTCCCCGTGCGCAGCATTCGGCCCATGGCACGTTGTGAGGTCTGCGGAAACGATTACGGCATGTCCTTCGAGGTGCACGCGCAGGGCGCCGTGCACGTCTTCGACTGTTTCTCCTGCGCCATCCACCGCATGGCGCCCGTCTGCGAGCACTGCCGGGTCTCGATCATCGGCCAGGGCGTCGAGGTCGCGGGCCAGTGGTTCTGCGGGGCGCACTGCGCCCGGGCGGAGGGGAAGGTGGGCATCGTCGACCGCGTCTGACTCCCCCGCGTCGCGACCCCGTCCCGACACCCCGGCCCGGCACCCCGGCCCGACACCCCGTCCCGGCACCCGGGCCCCGGCACCCCGCCACGACATCCCGTTCCGTACGCCATGACCCCGGACGGCCACCCGGCCGCCGGGGTCCTTCGCGCTGCGGGTACCGTCGTGGGCGTGTACCGCTTTGTGCTGACCCGGCAGTGGGTGTTCCTCACCCTGATGGCCCTCGCCCTCATCCCCGCGATGATCGAGCTGGGGTTCTGGCAGTACCACCGCCATGAGCACCGGGTCGCGCAGAACCAGCTGATCGAGGCGAACCTGCGGGCGAAGCCGGTCCCCATGACCGAGATCACCTCCCCCGGGCACCGGGTCCCCCGCGCGGACTTCTGGCGCTCGGTCACCGCGACCGGCACGTACGACACCGCGCACGAGGTCGTCGTCCGGATGCGTACCGACAACGACGACAAGGTCGGCTTCCACGTCCTGACGCCGCTGGTCCTCTCCGACGGCCGGGTGGTCCTGGTCAACCGGGGCTGGGTGCCGGGCGGCGACGACCCGCGCGCGTACCCGCCGGTGCCGGCCGCACCCACGGGCGAGGTCACGGTCACCGGTCGGCTGAAGGCCGACGAGACCAGCAGCGGTAGCGGCATCAAGGACCGCAAGGGCCTGCCGGACCGCCAGGTGATGCTGATCAACAGCGAGCAGCAGGCGGAGTACCTGGGCCGGACGGTCCTCGGCGGATACCTGGAGCTCACCGCTCCGGCCCCGGCGGACGGCAGCCCGGAGACCGTCTCCGACCCCGACCACGACTCGATCGGCCCCCACATGGCGTACGCCGTCCAGTGGTGGCTGTTCGCCGGCGCGGTTCCGGTGGGATGGGTGGTCCTCGTACGGCGGGAGAAGCGCGAGCGCGAGGAAGAGGCCGCCCGGACCGAAGCCTCCCGGCAGGAGCCGGCGACGGCGTAGCGTGTCGGCATGGATCTTGGACTGAAAGACCGTGTCTACATCGTCACCGGGGCCACGCGCGGCCTCGGCCTCGCCTCCGCCCGGGAACTGGCCGCCGACGGCGCGAAGGTGCTCCTGACGGGCCGGGACGAGAAGCGGGCGGCCGACGCCGCCGCCGAACTCGGCCCGAACGCGGCCGGTGTGGCGGCCGACAACTCCGACCCGGAGGCGGCCGCGCGGCTCGTCGCCACCGCGCGGGAGCGCTTCGGCCGCCTCGACGGCATCCTGATCAGCGTGGGCGGCCCGGCACCGGGCTTCGCGGCGGACAACACCGACGCGCAGTGGTCGGCGGCCTTCGAGTCGGTCTTCCTGGGCGCGGTCCGCCTCGCCCGGGCGGCGGCCGCCGAGCTCGGCGAGGGCGGCGTCATCGGCTTCGTCCTGTCGGGCTCGGTCCACGAGCCGATCCCCGGCCTGACCATCTCCAACGGCCTGCGCCCGGGCCTCGCCGGCTTCGCGAAGTCCCTCTCGCTGGAGCTCGGCCCGCGCGGTATCCGGGTGATCGGCCTGCTGCCGGCCCGCATCGACACCGACCGCGTGCGCGAACTCGACGCCCTGTCCGGTGACCCGGAGGCCGCGCGGGCCGGGAACGAGTCCCGCATCCCGCTGCGCCGCTACGGCGCCCCGGAGGAGTTCGGCCGCGCGGCGGCCTTCCTGCTCTCCCCGGCGGCGTCGTACCTGACGGGCGTCATGCTCCCGGTCGACGGCGGGTCCCGGCACGGCTTCTGACCCCCGGAGGGTCCGCGGGAGACGGTCTACGTCACGCGCTGGGCCCGGTGGGACGTCACTTTGAGGCGGGCCTCGGCGGGCAGTTCCGGGAGGCCCGCCGAGGTCCGGGCGTGGGTGAGGACCGGACCTGCCACGGCGGCCAGGGCGTCGGCGGGGACCGCGTGGGGTTCCAGTTCGAGCGCGACCCGCAGCGCGGGCGATCCGCGCCGCCCGCGCAGGGCGACCCGGCAGCCGGCGACCCCGTCCAGGGCGCCGGCCTCCGCGGCCACCGCCTCCTCCAGCGCGCGCCCGCGCAGCATGGCGAACTCCCCGTCCCCGGTGTCCACCACCACCGCCTGCAGTCGCCGGCGCCTGAACTGGGACAGCAGCCACCACAGCGCCAGCAGCACGCCCACCGCGAGAGCGGCGAGCACCGCCCACCACCACCAGCCCTCGGCGTGCCAGTACCGGTTCCTGGTCCGCTCGCTCAGCAGCGGCGCCTGGCGGCCGTGCAGCGGCCACGAGCCCGTCAGCACCACGGTCCCGGCCGCCACCAGGACCGCTCCGGCCAGCGCCAGCAGGATCCGGTTCACCGTTCCGAGCATTCCGTCACCTCCTGACCCGTACGCGCGGCTTCGGCGGGTGCGCGAGGCCCAGTTCCTCGATGCCGACGGCGAGCACCTCGTCGAGGTCGGCCCGTACGTCGTCCAGCTCGCGGAAGTGCGAGGTGGCCCGCACCCCGACGTGGGACCGGCCCACCTTGACCCGGACGGACCGCACTCCGGACACCTCCATGGCCCGGTCCCGCAGGATCTGCGCGGCGTCCTTGCGGCCGAGCCCGGCCCGGACGCCCGCCCGCCGGTCCGGGGTCCGCATCGGCAGGATCCCGCGCAGCCCGGGGGCCAGTGCCAGCAGCAGGAGCACCGCCCCGGCCAGGACCAGGGCCCCTGCGATCAGCTGCACCCCCAGGTCCGCGGGGGTGTGCGCCGCCAGCTGGTCGGCGAGGTCGCGGCGCCAGCTCATCCCCGGACGGTCGGCCCGCAGGGCGGCCAGGTCGTACAGGAACAGGACCGCCACCCCGAGCACGACCAGGGCGGTGAGCGCGGCGGGTACCCGCCGGGCGGAGCGGAACCGGCGGGCCCGGGCCGGCGCCGGGGCGGCGCCGGTGTCGGTGCCGGTGTCGGAGTCGGTGCCGGAGTTGGTGCCGGGGGCCGTCACCGCAGCCGCCGGTCCCGCCCGGCGGCGGTCCGGGTGTGGGCGGAGTGCAGGTGCTCGATGTCGACGTCCACCTCGGGTACGGACATCGACGCGCACTCCTCGATCCGCAGCGCGACCTGCCGTCGTACGGCCGCGCACTGGGCGGCCAGGTCGGAGGGGTAGTCCAGTTCCAGGCTGACCCGGACCCGGGCGATGTCGTGGTGCACGGTGACGGTGGCGTGCGGGGGCGTGCCCGGGGTGGTGGCGAGCGCCTCCCGGGCGGCCTGGGCGGCGATCTTCGCGACGACCCGGTCGGCGATACGGGTGAAGCCGCGCTCGGCGGCGGCCACCCGGGGCGGGGCGGAGCGCGGCGGGCTGCTCATCGGCGCCTCACCCGCGCCGGTCGTCACGGCGGCGGAACAGGTCACCCGGTTCCAGGTCCCCGTCGAGGAACCGCCCTGCGACGAATCCGATGGCGCCGAGGGCGGCCACCAGCAGGAAGGCCCCGAAACCGCCGAAGTAGCCGGCGAACGCCAGGGCCATGCCGGCGAAGAGTCCGGCGATCGCCATGCTCATGCGGGCTCCTCTCGGCTACTGGAGACGGGATTCCGGCTCCTCGTCGGGCTCATCGGGCAGCTTGACGTCGCTCACCGCGATGTTGACCTCGACGACTTCCAGGCCGGTCATCCGCTCGACCGCGGAGATGACGTTCTCCCGGACGGCACGTGCCACGTCCCGGATCGACACGCCGTAGTCCACGACGATCTCCAGGTCGAGGGCCGTCTGGACTTCGCCGACCTCCGCCTTGACCCCGCGGCTGACCCCGGCCTTGCCGCCGCCGGGCACCCGGTCGCGGACGGCGCCGAAGGTACGGGAGAGGCCGCTGCCGCTGCCCATGGCGTGCACGCCGACCACCTCGCGGGCGGCCAGCCCGGCGATCTTCTCGACCACCCCGTCGGCGATGCTCGTGCGTCCCCGGTCGCCGGGCTCCTTGCCGGAGACCCCTGATGCGGATTCGGTCATCGCGTGTCCCTTCGCGTGGCTGGCGGACTCACTCCGCACCACGTTAGGCGCCCCGGCGCGCGGGCGCCCCGGGACTACGCCGGTCGGCTGGCCGACTTTCCCCGGGGCTCCTGCTTCACGGCGGCCCTCAGTCGGAGAGACCGGCCAGGTCCCGCAGGCGGCGGGCCTGGGCCGCGCGCTCGGCGGCGCGCTGGTCGTCGTAGGGGCGGGCCGTGGCGGAACGCAGCAGCGTCTTCGTCTCGATCACGGCGTCGCGCGGCGGGGCCAGCAGGGCCGTGGTGAGGTCCTGGACGGCGGCGTCGAGCTCGTCCGCGGGGACGACGAGGTTGGCGAGGCCGACCCGCTCCGCTTCCTCGGCGTGCACGGAGCGGCCCGTCGCGCAGATCTCGAGCGCGCGGGCGTAGCCGACCAGGGAGGTCAGGGGCTGGGTACCGGCCAGGTCGGGGACCAGGCCCAGGCTGGTCTCGCGCATGGCGAACTGCACGTCGTCCGCGACCACGCGCAGGTCGCACGCGAGCGCGAGCTGGAAGCCGGCGCCGATCGCGTGCCCCTGCACGGCGGCGACGGAGATGATGTCGTTACGCCTCCACCAGGTGAATGCCTCCTGGTACTCGGCGATCGTGGAGTCGAGCAGTTCGTCCGAACCGCGTGCCAGATCGAGGAAGGAGGGCTCGCCCTCGAAACCTTCGGGGGTGAACGCCTGCCGGTCGAGCCCTGCGGAGAAGGACTTGCCCTCACCGCGCAGCACGACGATCCGGACGGTGCCCGGCAACAACCTCCCGGCCTCGGCCAAAGCCCGCCAGAGCGCGGGGGATTGGGCATTTCGCTTGGCCGGATTGGTCAGTGTCACCGTGGCGACCGTGTCGTCGACGGTGAGTCGTACGCCGTCCTTGTCGAGCAGAGCCATCTTTCATGCCTCCGGTGTGCAGTCGGCCGCAAGCTCGGCCTAAGTGACTGCACAGTAACCACCCAGCCGACCGGAAGGCCGACCGGGGGTCACCGAAGGAACCGTCGGATCATGATGAACCTTGAAGCCGTTGAAGCGTCGGAACCGATGGGACCGGGGTCAGGCCGTAGCGGCCTTCTTGCCGCGCGTCGCGCCTCCGCGACCACGCAACGACACCCCGGACTCACTGAGCATCCGATGGACGAATCCGTAGGACCGGCCGGTCTCTTCGGCCAGCGCCCGGATACTCGCACCGGAGTCGTACTTCTTCTTCAGGTCTGCCGCGAGCTTGTCGCGCGCGGCGCCGGTTACCCGGCTGCCCTTCTTCAGAGTCTCGGCCACCCGTGCCTCCTCATGGGAAGTGCGCTCTGGACTTCTCATGATCACCCCTCCCACGCTTCCTGGCCACCCATTCAGCAAGGTCGGTACGACGGCATTTCCCGACCCGTGGACACCCGAGCAGAACGGAATCTCCTCTTCCGCTGCATGACTTCCGTCACACTCCGCTGCCCTCGCCGGGAATCGCCAGGTCAGGGGCGCGGAACCGGAAAACGAACGGCCCCGGTCGCGCACCTTCGCGGGTGCGGCCGGGGCCGTCGTACGACGCGCAACGGTACGAGACCGTCTCACTCAGATGATGGATCACCCGTGAGCCGAATGATCCATAAGGAACTGGATCAGAAGCGGAACGGGAACCGGAACCCGGTCAGGCGAGGGCCACCAGGTCCCGGTAGTCCGGTCCCCACAGGTCCTCGACGCCGTCCGGAAGCAGGATGATGCGCTCCGGCTCCAGCGCCTCGACGGCGCCCTCGTCGTGCGTGACGAGGATGACCGCGCCCTTGTACGTGCGCAGCGCGCCCAGGATCTCCTCGCGGCTGGCCGGGTCGAGGTTGTTCGTGGGCTCGTCGAGGAGCAGCACGTTCGCCGAGGAGACGACCAGCGTGGCCAGGGCCAGCCGGGTCTTCTCGCCACCGGAGAGCACCCCGGCGGGCTTGTCCACGTCGTCCCCGGAGAAGAGGAAGGAGCCGAGGGTCTTGCGCACGGCGACCAGGTCCAGGTCGGGGGCCGAGGAGCGCATGTTCTCCAGGACCGTGCGCTCCGGGTCCAGGGTCTCGTGCTCCTGGGCGTAGTAGCCGAGCTTGAGGCCGTGGCCGGGGACGACCGTGCCGGTGTCCGGCTTCTCGGTGCCCGAGAGCAGACGCAGCAGGGTGGTCTTGCCGGCGCCGTTGAGACCGAGGATGACCACGCGGGAGCCCTTGTCGATGGCCAGGTCGACGTCGGTGAAGATCTCCAGCGAGCCGTACGACTTCGAGAGGCCCTCGGCGGTCAGCGGGGTCTTGCCGCAGGGCGCCGGGTCCGGGAAGCGGAGCTTGGCGACCTTGTCGTTGACGCGGACGGCCTCCAGGCCGGCGAGCAGCCGGTCGGCGCGCTTGGCCATGTTCTGCGCGGCGACGGTCTTGGTGGCCTTGGCGCGCATCTTGTCGGCCTGCGAGTTCAGGGCCGCGGCCTTCTTCTCCGCGTTCTGGCGCTCGCGCTTGCGGCGCTTCTCGTCGGCCTCGCGCTGCTGCTGGTAGAGCTTCCAGCCCATGTTGTAGACGTCGATCTGGGAGCGGTTGGCGTCCAGGTAGAAGACCTTGTTGACGACGGTCTCGACCAGGTCGACGTCGTGGGAGATCACGATGAAGCCACCGCGGTAGGTCTTCAGGTAGTCGCGCAGCCAGACGATGGAGTCGGCGTCGAGGTGGTTGGTGGGCTCGTCGAGGAGCAGGGTGTCGGCGTCCGAGAAGAGGATCCGGGCGAGCTCGACGCGGCGGCGCTGGCCACCGGAGAGGGTGTGCAGCGGCTGGCCGAGCACCCGGTCGGGCAGGCCCAGGGCGGCCGAGATGGTCGCGGCCTCCGCCTCGGCGGCGTACCCGCCCTTGGTCAGGAACTCCGTCTCCTGGCGCTCGTACTGCTTCATCGCCTTGTCACGGGTGCCGCCGGTGCCGGTGGCGATGCGCTCCTCGTTCGCGCGCATCTTCTTGATCAGCACGTCGAGGCCGCGCGCGGACAGGATCCGGTCGCGGGCCAGCACGTCGAGGTCGCCGGTGCGCGGGTCCTGCGGGAGGTAGCCGACCTCGCCTGAGCGGGCGATGGAGCCGGCGGCGGGCTGGCCTTCGCCCGCGAGGCACTTGGTGAGGGTGGTCTTGCCCGCTCCGTTGCGGCCGACCAGGCCGATGCGGTCGCCCTTGGCGACACGGAAGGAGGCGGACTCGATAAGGACGCGGGCGCCGGCGCGCAGCTCGATGCCGGTGGCGGTGATCACGGAAATACTCCAGGGCGGGTCGGGACGGCGGAAGGGGGGCAGGACGCGAAGCTTCGACGCCGCTAATCCGCGAGGAGATTTGCCATGAGAGACATTCTACCGGGGGTGCGCAACTACTTTCCGGGCGCGGCCCGGGCCGTCCGGCCTGCGGGATCCGCTCCCCCGTGTCCCCCGTCCGGCTCAGTGGCTCCACGGAGCGGCCGAGGCGCAGATCGGGATGATTGGGTTGATACTCGCCGCATGGGCGGAGACGCGACCGCACCTGTTCCACGTATGGAGGGCGGTGCGGGATGCAGTTCGACGACGACGCCAGGCTCGACAGCTCCGAGGTCGAGGACAGGCGCGGCGGCGGCCGCATCCCGGGCGGCAAGGCCACCGTCGGCGGCGGCATCGTCGGTCTGATCGCGCTGGTCATCGGGCTGCTGTTCGGGGTGGGGCCGGAGCAGCTGGGGCTGTCCACCGGGGAGGAGGAGCCGGCGCCGGTCACCTCGTCGCTCACCCAGGTGCAGCAGGCCTGCAAGTCGGGGCGGGACGCGAACACGCGGGAGGACTGCCGGCTGCTGGCGGTCACCCTCAGCACCCAGGCCTTCTGGAAGCAGGAGTTCGCCAGGCGCGGCGGTCAGTACAGCCCGACGACGACCGTGTTCTTCGAGAACCGGACGAACACGGCGTGCGGGACCGCCAGTTCGGCGGTGGGCCCCTTCTACTGCCCCGCGGACCGGAAGGTCTATCTGGACCTGGGCTTCTTCGACGACCTGCGGACGAAGTTCGGCGCGACCGGCGGCTCCTTCGCCCAGGCCTACGTCGTCGCCCACGAGTACGGGCACCACATCCAGAACCTGACCGGGACCCTCCAGCGGGCCCAGGACGGGCGGCAGGGTCCGAACAGCAACGCGGTCAAGGTCGAGCTGCAGGCCGACTGCTACGCCGGGGTGTGGGCGCACAACGCGACGAACGTCGCGGACGCCTCCACCGGGCGGCCGCTGCTCAAGACGCTGACCGAGGCCGACATCAGGGACGGGCTGGACGCGGCGGCCGCGGTCGGCGACGACCGGATCCAGGAGAAGTTCCAGGGCCGGGTGTCCCCGGAGTCCTGGACCCACGGCTCGGCCGAGCAGCGCCAGCAGTGGTTCTACCAGGGCTACCGGACCGGTGACATGGCCCAGTGCAACACCTTCCGCTGACTGTCGGTGACGCCTGCCATGCTGGTGTGACGCGGGTCACCGTCACGAGAGGGAGTGATCGTCATGGCAGGCGTTCCGTCCATCTGTCCCACACTGGTCTACCGCGACGCGAAGGCGGCCATCAGGCTGCTGACCGAGGCCTTCGGCTTCAGCCAGGTCGCCGTCTACGAGGGTGAGGACGGCTCCGTGACGCACGCCGAGCTGGCGTACGGCAACGGCATGGTGATGCTGGGCAGTTCGGGCAGGGGCGGGGTCTTCGACAAGGCCATGGAGGGCGCCGGCCCCTCGGGGGTCTATGTCGTGGTCGACGACGTGGACGCCCACCACCGGCGGGCGGTCGAACACGGCGCTGAGATCGTGATGGAGCCCACCGACCAGGACTACGGCTCCCGCGACTACATGGCCCGCGACGCCGAGGGCAACGTCTGGAGCTTCGGGACGTACGCGCCGCAGGTCTGACCCGGGCGGCGCGCCCGTCCCCGCCCTCGTTCTCCCACGGAGTCGCTCGCCGCTACGGGGCCCCGCCGCTACGGGGTCACTCGCCGCCGGTGTGAACCTGGAAGGCGGCCCGGCGGACCGCCTTGGCCAGCGTCGGGTCGGGGTGTGCCGCGGCGAGCGCGACCAGCACCTGCACCGTGCGCGGGTGGCCGACCGCACGGACCTCGTCCAGCAGCCGGGGGACGGTGGTCCGGACGGCGGAGTCGAGGTGGCGGGCCAGCAGCTCGGCCTCGCCGTGGTCGGCGATGGCGGCCGCGGTGTCCACCCAGAGCCAGGTCGACTCCTCGGCGGTGAGGACGTCCTGCGCCTCGTCGGGGTCGATCCCGTCGTGCTCGGCGAGCCAGAGCAGGGCGTAGGGGCGCAGGGCGGGCTCGCGCACGGTGGCGCGCACCTCCGGCTCGGCGGGGGCGCCGACCACGCGCAGCGCCTCGAAGGCGAGGCCGCGCAGCAGGGCGTCCTCGCCCCGGGCGGCCTGCAGCAGCTCGGCCACCGCGTGGCCGACGGGCCGGGCGGCGAGCCAGGCCTGGTACTCGGCGCGGGCCGGGCCGGGGGTGAGCCGCGCGCAGCCGTGCAGCATGGCGGCGGCGGACTGTTCGATGTTCCCGGCGGGGCTCTGCGCCGCGACGCAGATCTGCTCAAGCTTGACCCAGACGGCCCAGCTGCCGAGCGGGGTGAGCGTGGCCCGGGCGGGGCCGAGGGTGACGGCGTCCACGGCGGCGAGTCCGCCGAGCGCCCAGCGCAGCAGCCGGGCGAGCGGGACGGGGCGGGCCTCCGCGGGGCCGGCGGCGGCGGACGTCAGCGCCGTCGCGGGCTCGGCCTCGTAGGGGATCTCGCACCGCTCGTCGCGCAGTTCGGTGACGCGCTGCCCGAGCAGGTCGAGCAGGTCCGGGACGGTCACCGGGCCGGCGGACAGCTGGAGCAGGGAGAGGAGTTGGGGCATGGCCTCGACGACCTCGGCGACGGCCGAGGGGGCGATGTCGGCGGGCGCCGGATGGACCAGCGACCAGGCGTCGAAGAGGGCGACCCAGCCGCGCAGTACGGCGGTGTCGTCGCGGTCCCAGGCGCGCAGCCGCCAGCCGGGCCGGGCATGGCCGCCGTGCACCTCGACCAGTCCGGCGAGCCGGGCGCGGTCCCAGCCGACCTGGATCTGGCCGTGCGTCAGTCCCAGTTCCGCGGCGGCGCGTTCGACGTCGGCCGCGGGCAGCGCGCCCGTGGGGGCGGGCCGGCCGCCGTCTCCGGCACCGAGGTTGCGCTCGGCCCAGCGGGTCAGCCGTACGGCGTCGGCGAGCGAGGCACGGGCCCGGTTCGCGAGGTCGGCCGTGGCGGGCGTACCCGCCGGGGGCCTGGGCGCGGGCCGGGTGCGCCGGTCGGTCACCGCCTTGCGGGCCGCGGCGACGGAGCGCGGCGAGACGAGTCGGAGTCTGGAGTCGCGAGCCAACTGCTCATCAGGCTTTCGGGACGTCACGGAAGCAGTCTCGCCCGTCACTGGCCGAAAGCCCAAACGGAATCGGCCGTTGCCGTCGTTCACCGCAGCGCAGACCGGGACAAGCCGCCCGTGGGGCCCTGTCCGTCACAGGGCCTTCACATGACGGGCCTCGGCACGTGGCCTTTCACCGCCGTTCACCCGGCCGTTCACCCGCGCCGCTCACCGAGCCCTTCGGCCGGCCCTTCGCCCGGCCCTTCGCCCGGTCTTCACATAAGAGGGGTGAGGAAGCGGCGCAGAACCTCCTCGTAACCGGCCGGGTCGGCGTTCCACATCGCGCCGTGCCCGGCCCCGCCCACCGTGTGCAGCGCGACGAGGTCGGGGCGGGCGGCGGCGAGTCTGCGCGAGGGCCCCCAGGGGGCGAGCGCGTCGTCCGGGCCGTGGAAGATCAGTACGGGGACGCGCAGCGCGCCGGGGTCGGAGCCCGCAGGCCGGCGGTCGGCGCGCAGGCCCGTGAGGCCCTCGGCGGCCCGGACGGCCAGCGGCAGCACCACGCCGGGGACGCCGCGCGCCGCGGCGAGCCCGCGCAGGGTGGTGTGCCAGTCGAGCACCGGGGAGTCCAGGACCAGCCCGGAGATCCGGTGGGCGAGCGGCGAGCGCTCGAAGGCGTGCAGGGCCATGGTGGCGCCGGTGGACCAGCCGTACAGGACCACGCGGCGGGCTCCGTAGCGCAGGGCGTAGCGGATGGCGGCGTCCAGGTCACGCCATTCCGATTCGCCGAGGTGGCCGAGGCCGTCCGGGGAGGCGGGGGCACCGAGGTCGCCCCGGTAGCCGAGGTCCAGGACGGGCAGATGGTGGCGGTGCAGGAAGGGCATGACCACCATCGGGTGTTCCCGGCTGCTGCCGAGCCCGTGCACGGTGATCACCCAGGTGTCCCGGGCGGCGGGCACGAACCAGGCGGGCAGGGCGCCGAGCTCCCCGGGGACGTCCACGTCGGCGTGGTCGAGCCCGAGGGCGGTGCGCGGGTTGCCGACGTACACCTGGGGGGTGAGGGAGACCCGGGTGCCGGGGTCGAGGGTGCCGTGGGTGACGGAGAGGAGCTGCCGTACGACGGCGTCCGGGCCGGGGTCGGCGTCCGGGAGCACGGGTCCGACGACGGCGTGCACACCGGGTGCGACCAGGCCGTACGTGCCGGGGCGCAGGGAGGCGAGCGAACGGGTCAGTGTGATCCGGCCGTCGGCGGCGGAGTGGACGCTGAGCTTCGGTCCGCCGGGGAGCGGGCGGCCCGGTTCGGACCGCAGGGCCGCGTCGGCGGCGTGCCGGGCGACGGCGACGGCGGCCGCGCCGGCACCGAGGAGGGTCGTCGTGACGGCCGCAGCCGCCGCTGTCGCGGTACGCACTGCTCCAGTGTCGGGTCGGGGCTTCGGGCGGGCCACCGGAGGAGATCCCTCCACCGCGAGCACAGAGGGGGTGATCTAGGTCTCATCCGAGGCCCGGGAGGCGGGATCGTATGCACGGCGAACCCCCTGCGGAGGGGTTCATTCACCCGGCTTTGACGTGCATTAATAGCGTTATCTACGCCAGAATCAGGACGAATGGCCCGATCACACCCCGCGCCAGTACACCGCTCCGCCCGAGTCAGTTCACCTTCCGTTCATCCAGGTTGCCTACGGTCGCCGAGCCACTGACGTCAAACAGAAGCCTGGGTAAATGGAGCACATAACGCTTCTCCTCGGGATCGTGATCATCACCGCTCTCGTGTTCGACTTCACGAACGGTTTCCACGACACAGCCAACGCGATGGCTACCACCATCTCGACCGGCGCCCTCAAGCCCAAGACGGCGGTGGCCATGTCCGCCGTGCTCAACCTCGTCGGCGCGTTCATGTCCGTGGAGGTCGCCAAGACGATCTCCAAGGGACTGGTCAACGAGGAGGGCATCCAGCCAGAGGTGATCTTCGCCGCCCTGGTCGGAGCGATCCTCTGGAACCTCGTCACCTGGCTGGTCGGTCTCCCCTCCAGCTCCTCGCACGCCCTGATGGGCGGCCTGATCGGTGCCGCGGTCGCTTCCGCCGGCATCGGCGCGGTCAACGGCAGCGTCGTCGTCACCAAGGTCCTCATCCCCGCGATCGCCGCCCCGCTGGTGGCCGGCATCGCCGCGTACCTGGCCGCCAAGCTCACCTACAAGCTGGGCGACAAGGTCGGCGAGAAGACCTCTGCCAAGGGCTACCGCGCCGGTCAGATCGCCTCGGCCGGTCTCGTCTCCCTCGCGCACGGCACCAACGACGCGCAGAAGACGATGGGCATCATCACCCTGGCCCTCATCGCCGGCGGCGCGATCGCGCCCGACGCGAACCCGCCGGTCTGGGTCATCGTCTCCGCCGGCATGGCCATCGCGATGGGCACCTACCTGGGCGGCTGGCGCATCATCCGCACCATGGGCAGCGGCCTGACCGACCTGCACCCGCAGCAGGGCTTCGCCGCCCAGACCTCGGCCGCGTCCGTCATCCTCGCCTCCTCGAACCTGGGCTTCTCGCTCTCCACCACCCACTCGTGCTCCGGTGCGGTCATGGGTGCGGGCCTGGGCCGCAAGGGCGGTGTGGTCCGCTGGTCCACCGCGACCCGCATGTTCATCGCCTGGGGCCTGACCCTGCCGGCCGCCGCGCTGGTCTCGGCCGGTGCCGAGCTGGTCATGCGCATCGGTGACGTCGGCATCGCCGCGGTCACGCTCTTCCTGATCGGCTCCTGCCTGGCCATCTGGTTCATCTCGCGCCGCCAGGTCGTCGACCACAACAACGTCAACGAGGTGGAGCCGGCCCGCGCCGAGGAGCCGGGTGTCGTCACCACGGCGATCGCCGCGGTCACGGTCCCGCCGACCGTCGCCGCCGCCGGCACCACCGCAGCGGCGACGACCGCCGAGGTTACGGACGAAGCCCTCAAGGCCACCATCCCGGCCGCGACGCAGACCCCGGCGGCTCCGGCCGCCGCGGTCTGACCGAGACAGAGACACAGAGACCCGGACATTCAGAAAGCGGCAGTATGAAGATCGACTGGGAAGCGCTCGGCTCCGTCTTCGGGGTCAGCCTCTTCGCCACCGTCGCCCTCGTGGCCCTCTTCACCCTGGGCCTGGTGGGCCTGTCCAAGCACGAGACCGCCACCGAGCAGGGCGGCACCGCCACCCTCGCCCGCAGCGGCGCGTACGCCTGCTTCGCCGTCATCACGGCGGCCGTGGGCTACGGGATCTACCTGATCGTCGCCTGATCCGCCGCCCCGCGGCCGACCAGGCGTGAAGGCTCCCTCCGGGTTTGTCCCGGGGGGAGCTTTTCGCATCCCGCGCCCCCTGCCGCGCTCCTGCCGCGTCCCGGCCGCGCCGCAGGTCAACGGCGAGTTGACGGGCCTTCGGCGTGCGTGGTGGACTGCCGGAGCCAATACGGCGGCATGGAGAGGAAGTCCGGTGCGAATCCGGCGCGGTCCCGCCACTGTCACCGGAACCGCACGCCGCGCGTGCGTGCCGGGAGCCAGGAACTCTCGCCGCCGGACACGTCGAACCAGGGCGCGGACCCTGAGTGAGGACATACCTGTCACCATGCGTGCCGATCGCGTCTTCGCGTACGGCGCCACGGCGGGCCTGATCGGCGACCGGATCCTCGGGGATCCGCGCCGAGGGCACCCCGTGGCCGCCTTCGGACGGGCCGCCGCCGCCGTCGAACGCTCCCTGTGGCGCGACGACCGCGCCCGGGGCCTCCTGCACACCCTGGTGTGCGCCGGGGGCGCGGCCGCCGTCGGGGCGCTGGGCGCCCGAGCCGTGCGCTCCCGGCCCGCAGCCGCCCGTATCGCCCTGACGGCCGCCGCCACCTGGGCCGTCGTGGGCGGCACCTCCCTGGGCCGTGAGGCCCGCGCCATCGGCGGCGCGCTCGCCGCCGGGGACATCGAGGTGGCCCGGGAGCGGCTGCCCCACCTGTGCGGACGCGACCCGCAGGCCCTGGACGGGCAGCAGATGGCCCGCGCCGTCGTGGAGTCCGTCGCCGAGAACACCTCCGACGCGGTGGTCGGGGCCCTCGTGTGGGGCGCCGTCGCCGGAGTCCCCGGGCTGCTGGCCTTCCGCGCCGTGAACACCCTGGACGCGATGGTCGGCCACAAGTCCCCTCGCTACCTGCGCTACGGCTGGGCCTCCGCCCGGCTCGACGACCTGGCCGGCTGGCCGGGGGCCCGGCTGACGGCGGCCGCCGCCGTGCTGGCCGGACCCGACCGGCGGGGCGCCGTACGGGCCTGGCGTGCGGACGCCGCCGCGCACCCGAGCCCGAACGCCGGACCCGTCGAGGCCTCCTTCGCGGGGGCGCTGGGCGTCAGACTGGGCGGGACCCTCGCGTACGGCGGCCGGGTCGAGCACCGGGCCGTACTGAACGGCGGGGCGGGGCGGCCGGTGGAGGTCGCGGACATCGAGCGGGCGGTACGGCTGTCTCGGCAGGTGACCTGGCTGGCCCTGGGTGCCTGCGTGGCCGCCCGGCTGCTGGTCTCCCGTACGGCACGGAGAGGACGGCGCGGATGAGCGGCGCGAAGCGCGGCGGCGGTCTGCTGATCGCGGGCACCACGTCGGACGCGGGCAAGAGCGTGGTCACGGCGGGCATCTGCCGCTGGCTGGCTCGCCAGGGGGTGAAGGTCGCGCCGTTCAAGGCGCAGAACATGTCGCTGAACTCCTTCGTGACGCTGGAGGGCGCCGAGATCGGGCGCGCCCAGGCGATGCAGGCCCAGGCGGCCCGCGTGGAGCCGACCGCGCTGATGAACCCGGTGCTGCTCAAGCCGGGAAGTGACCACAGCAGCCAGGTGGTGCTGCTGGGCAAGCCGGTGGGCGAGATGAGCGCCCGCGGGTTCTTCGGGGAGGCTGGGGGGTCGTCGTCCCCCGGAAAGGCGCTGCACGGCGGGCGCCGGGAGCAGCTGCTCGGCATCGTCACGGACTGCCTGGAGCAGCTGCGGGGCACGTATGACGCCGTGATCTGCGAGGGGGCGGGGAGTCCGGCCGAGATCAACCTGCGCCGGACCGACATCGTGAACATGGGGATCGCGCGGGCCGCGCGGTTCCCGGTGGTGGTGGTCGGGGACATCGACCGCGGCGGGGTCTTCGCGTCCTTCTTCGGTACGACGGCGCTGCTCTCCCCCGAGGACCAGTCCCTGATCGCGGGCTACATGGTCAACAAGTTCCGCGGCGACGTGTCGCTGCTGGAGCCGGGCATGGAGATGCTCCGCGGCCTGACGGGCCGTGCCACGTACGGGGTGCTGCCGTTCCGGCACGGCCTGGGCATCGACGAGGAGGACGGCCTGCGGGTCTCGCTGCGCGGGGCGGTACGCGAGTCCGTGGTCGCTCCGCCGGTGGGCGAGGACGTGCTGCGGGTCGCCGTGTGCGCGGTGCCGCTGATGTCGAACTTCACGGACGTCGACGCGCTCGCGGCGGAGCCTGGGGTCGTGGTGCGGTTCGTGGACCGGGCCGAGGAACTGGCCGACGCGGACCTGGTCGTCGTACCCGGCACCCGGGGCACGGTGAAGGCCCTTCAGTGGCTGCGGGAACGCGGGCTCGCGGACGCGCTGTTGCGGCGGGCCGCCGAGGGGCGGCCGGTCCTGGGCATCTGCGGCGGGTTCCAGGTGCTGGGCGAGCGGATCTCCGACGAGGTCGAATCGAAGGCGGGCGAGGTCGACGGCCTCGGCCTGCTCCCCGTGCGTATCCGCTTCGAGCGCGAGAAGACCCTGGCCCGACCGGTGGGCTCGGCGCTGGGCGAGGACGTCGCGGGCTACGAGATCCACCACGGGGTCGCCGAGGTGCTGGGCGGTGAGGCCTTCCTGGACGGCTGCCGGGTCGGGTCGGTGTGGGGCACCCACTGGCACGGATCGCTGGAGTCGGACGGCTTCCGCCGGGCGTTCCTGCGGGAGGTGGCCACGGCGGCCGGCCGCCGCTTCGTCCCGGCGCCGGACACCTCGTTCGCCACGCTGCGGGAGGAGCAGCTGGACCTGCTCGGCGACCTGATCGAGGAACACGCCGATACGCGTGCCCTGCTGCGGCTGATCGAGGGCGGCGCCCCGTCGGGCCTGCCCTTCATCCCCCCGGGCGCCCCGTGACGGGCGGCCGGGCCCTGCGGGGCTGTCCCCCACCCCGCCCCTTCCCGAAACCGGGCTCCGCCCAGACCCCCGCCCCAAACTCCCCCAGCCAGATCAAGCCCCGCCGGCGATCGAGGCGCGGGGTCTGGGGCGGAGCCCCAGCAGCAGCGCCGCACACGGCAACGGTCCGCGCCTTCCAAGGAGTGAGCAACGCATGAGCACGCCCTACCCGTTCACCGCAGTGGTCGGCCAGTCCGACCTGCGGCTGGCGCTCCTGCTCAACGCCGTGAGCCCGGCGGTCGGCGGGGTGCTCGTGCGCGGTGAGAAGGGGACGGCCAAGTCCACCGCCGTCCGCGCACTGTCCGCACTGCTGCCGCAGGTCGACGTCGTGTCGGGCTGCCGGTTCAGCTGCGCGCCCGCCGCGCCGGACC
This sequence comes from Streptomyces sp. NPDC001502, assembly GCF_042894785.1. Lineage (NCBI taxonomy): Bacteria > Bacillati > Actinomycetota > Actinomycetes > Kitasatosporales > Streptomycetaceae > Streptomyces > Streptomyces sp. NPDC001502. The sequence continues at coordinate 47,215 of NZ_JBIAVW010000026.1, read as the reverse complement.
CGGCCTGCCCGGACGGTCCGCACGAGGCCGGCCCCGGCGGCGTCCGGCCCGCCCGCATGGTGGAGCTGCCCGTCGGCGCCTCCGAGGACCGCCTCGTCGGCGCCCTCGACATCGAGCGGGCCCTCGCCGAGGGCGTGAAGGCCTTCGAGCCCGGGCTGCTCGCCGACGCCCACCGCGGAATCCTCTACGTCGACGAGGTCAACCTCCTCCACGACCACCTGATCGACCTGCTGCTGGACGCCGCCGCGATGGGCGCCTCGTACGTGGAGCGCGAGGGCGTCTCCGTCCGGCACGCCGCCCGCTTCCTGCTCGTCGGCACGATGAACCCCGAGGAGGGCGAGCTGCGGCCGCAGCTCCTGGACCGGTTCGGGCTCACCGTCGAGGTGGCCGCCTCCCGCGAGCCCGCCCAGCGCGTCGAGGTGGTCCGCCGCCGGCTCTCCTACGAGGACGACCCCGCGGGCTTCGCGACCCGCTGGGCCGGAGACGAGCACGAGGTCCGCGCCCGGGTGGTGGCCGCGCGGGCGCTGCTCCCGAAGGTCTCGCTCGGCGACACCGCGCTCCTGCAGATCGCGGCGACCTGCGCCGGGTTCGAGGTCGACGGGATGCGTGCCGACATCGTGATGGCCCGGACCGCGACCGCGCTGGCCGCCTGGGCCGGGCGGACCGACGTACGCAAGGAGGACGTCCGGCAGGCCGCCCTGCTGGCGCTTCCGCACCGGCGGCGCCGCAACCCGTTCGACGCGCCGGGGCTGGACGAGGACATGCTCGACCGGATCCTGGACGAGTTCCCCGACGAGGAGCCCGAGCCGGAGCCGGACCCCGAGGGGCCCGACGACGGCGGACCCGGGGACGGCGGTCCCGACGGCGGCCCGGGTGGCACGCCCCCGCAGGGCGGCGGACCGCAGGACCCGGGGGCCTCGGCCGAGACCCCCGAGGCCCCCGAGAGCGGCGAGGCCCCGGCGGAAGCCCCCGAGGCCCCGCAGCCCTCCGCCCAGGAGGCCGCCGGGCCGGAGCAGGCGGCGGTCCGTGCCGCCGAGCCGTTCCGGACCAAGATGCTCAGCGTGCCCGGTCTCGGCGAGGGCGCGTCCGGCCGCCGGTCCCGCGCCCGCACCGCCCACGGCCGCACCACCGGCGCCCAGCGCCCGCGCGGGCACCTGACGAAACTGCACCTGACCGCCACCATCCAGGCCGCCGCCCCGCACCAGAAGGCGCGCGGCCGCGACGGGCGCGGCCTCGTGATCCGCAAGGACGATCTGCGCCAGGCCACGCGGGAGGGGCGCGAGGGCAACCTCGTCCTCTTCGTCGTCGACGCCTCCGGCTCGATGGCCGCCCGGCAGCGCATGAGCGCGGTCAAGGGCGCGGTGCTGTCCCTGCTCCTGGACGCCTACCAGCGCCGGGACAAGGTCGGTCTGATCACCTTCCGGGGTGCCACGGCCGAGCTGGCCCTGCCGCCGACCTCCTCGGTGGACGCGGCGGCGGCCCGGCTGGAGCAGCTGCCGACGGGCGGCCGCACCCCGCTGGCCGCCGGGCTGCTGAAGGCCCACGAGGTGCTGCGGATCGAGCGGCTGCGGGATCCCTCGCGCCGGCCGCTGCTCGTGGTCGTCACCGATGGGCGGGCCACCTCGGCCGGGAACGCCGGGGGCCGTACGGACAGCAGCCCGCGGGAGCTCGCCGGGCACAGCGCGCGGCTGCTGCAGGCCGGGGGCGTCGCCTCGGTGGTCGTGGACTGCGAGTCCGGGCCGGTCCGGCTGGGGCTGGCCGGCGTACTGGCCCGGGACCTCGGCGGTCCGGCCGTCACGCTGGACGGGCTGCGGGCCGACTCGCTGGCCGGGCTCGTGAAGAACGTACGTACCGCGGTGACATCCGCCGCTTCACCCCACAGCAGCAGCAACAGCAACAGGAGGGCCGCGTAATGCCTCAGGGACAGCCGTCCGTCGTTCCGGACGACGGGCTCACCACGCGCCAGCGCCGCAACCGTCCGCTGGTCTTCGTCCACACCGGCCCCGGCAAGGGCAAGTCCACGGCGGCCTTCGGGCTGGCGCTGCGCGCCTGGAACCAGGGCTGGCCGATCGGGGTGTTCCAGTTCGTCAAGTCGGCGAAGTGGAAGGTCGGCGAGGAGAACGCGCTCAAGGTGCTCGGCGCCTCCGGCGAGGGCGGCTCCGTCGTCTGGCACAAGATGGGCGAGGGCTGGTCCTGGGTGCAGCGGGACGCGCAGCTCGACAACGAGCAGGCGGCCAAGGAGGGCTGGGAGCAGGTCAAGCGCGATCTGGCCGCCGAGACGCACAAGCTGTACGTGCTCGACGAGTTCGCCTACCCGATGCACTGGGGCTGGATCGACGTCGACGAGGTCATCGAGGTGCTGCGCAACCGTCCCGGGACGCAGCACGTGGTGATCACGGGCCGCAACGCGCCGGAGAAGCTGGTGGAGTTCGCGGACCTCGTCACCGAGATGACCAAGGTCAAGCACCCGATGGACACGGGACAGAAGGGCCAGAAGGGCATCGAGTGGTGACTTCGTACCGCTTCAACGTGCCTCGGCTGGTCATCGCCGCTCCGTCGTCCGGCAGCGGCAAGACCACCGTGGCCACGGGCCTGATGGCGGCCTTCTCGGAGCGCGGCCTCGCCGTGTCCCCGCACAAGGCCGGGCCCGACTACATCGACCCCGGCTACCACGCGCTGGCCACCGGCCGGCCGGGACGCAACCTCGACGCCTTCATGTGCGGGCCGGAGCTGGTCGCTCCGCTGTTCGCGCACGGGGCGGCCGGGTGCGATCTGGCCGTGGTCGAGGGCGTCATGGGGCTCTACGACGGCGCCGCGGGCCGGGGTGAGCTGGCGTCGACGGCACAGGTCGCGAAGTTGCTGCGGGCGCCGGTGGTGCTTGTGGTCGACGCCTCCTCGCAGTCGCGGTCGGTCGCGGCGCTGGTGCACGGCTTCGCCTCCTTCGACCCGCAGGTGCGGCTGGGGGGCGTGATCCTGAACAAGGTCGGCTCCGACCGGCACGAGGTGATGCTGCGGGAGGCCCTGGAGGAGGCGGGGATGCCGGTCCTCGGTGTCCTGCGGCGGGCTCCGCAGGTGGCCACGCCCTCGCGCCACCTGGGGCTGGTCCCGGTGGCCGAGCGGCGCACCGACGCGCTCGCCTCGGTGTCGGCGCTGGCCGCGCAGGTCCGGGCGGGCTGCGACCTGGACGCCCTGATGGCCTTGGCCCGCACGGCCCCGCCCCTGGACTGCGAGGCGTGGTCGCCGGCTGCTGCGCTGACGCGCAGCTGGGGCGGTACTTCAGCCTCGCCGGCGTTCGAGGCGCGGGGGTCCGGTGGCAGCGCCCCCGGCAACGGCGCCGCACCGGCAGACCTCGGCGGAGCCCCCGGCAGGCGGCCGGTGGTCGCCGTCGCGGGCGGACCGGCGTTCACGTTCTCCTACGCCGAGCACACGGAGCTGCTCACCGCCGCCGGAGCGGAGGTCGTCACCTTCGACCCGCTCCGGGACGAGGCGCTCCCGCCCGGTACCTCCGGCCTGGTGATCGGTGGCGGCTTCCCGGAGATGTACGCGCCCGAACTGTCCGCCAACGAACCGCTGCGGGCGGCCGTCGCCGCCTTCGCCGCGGCCGGCGGCCCGGTCGCCGCCGAGTGCGCCGGGCTGCTGTACCTCGGCCGGTCGCTGGATGGGAAGCCCATGTGCGGGGTGCTCGACGCCGACGCGCGGATGTCGGAGCGCCTCACCCTCGGCTACCGCGAGGCGGTGGCGGTGTCCGACAGCGCGCTCGCGCAGGCCGGGACCCGGCTGCGCGGGCACGAGTTCCACCGGACGGTGATCGAGCCGGGCGCCGGGGCGGCCCCGGCGTGGGGGTTCACGCACCCGGAGCGCCGGGTCGAGGGCTTCGTGCAGCAGGGTGTGCACGCGAGCTACCTGCACACGCACTGGGCGGCCGAGCCGTCCGTCGCGCGCCGTTTCACGGAAGCCGCGGCAGCACGGCGGTGACCGCCGTCGCCTCCGTCCCCGGCCGGCGCTCAGTCCGCGATGCCCACCACCAGCCAGATCCCGGCCACCCCGCCCACCGTGCACATCAGCGTGGACAGGGCGGGGTGCTTGTGGTGTGCCTCGGGAAGGATCTCGGCGGACGCGAGGTACAGCAGGACGCCTCCGAAGAAGCCGAGGTATGCGCCGAGGGGTTCCTCCGGAAGGGTGAACAGCAGAGTGGACGCCGCACCCACGACGGGGGCGACGGCGTCCGCGAAGAGCATCATCAGGGCCTTGCGGCGGTCGTTCCCGTAGAGGCTGGTGAGCGTGTACGTGTTGAACCCGTCGGCGAAGTCGTGGGTGATGACGGCCAGCGCCACGGCCACGCCCATCCCCCCGCCGACCTGGAAGGCCGCGCCCAGGGCCACCCCGTCGGCGAGGCTGTGGCCGACCATGGCCGCGGCCGCGGTCAGCCCGACCTGGGGGGTGCGGCCGCCGTCCTCGGCGCCGTGCGCGGCCTGGCGGACCGCCAGCAGCCGCTCCACTACGTGCGCGACGAGGAAGCCGCCGACGAAGAGCAGCAGGGCGAGCGGTACGCCGAACACCTCGCCGCCCGCCGCGTGAAGGGCCTCCGGGAGCAGGTCGAGGCCCACGACGCCGAGCATCAGCCCGCCGGCCAGGCCCAGCACGAGGTGGCGGCGGTCGGTGACGCGCTGCGCCGCCCATCCGCCCGCCAGGGTCATCAGGAACGCGCCCAACGCCACGATCACGGCCATGCGCCCCTGAATACAGACTCCTTGCCCCGCGCGCACGTCCGCGCGCGGATGGCGGGTGGCGGAGGGTTGACGGCCGACCGGCCGGTGGTGTTCCAGTGGCGGTGACGGCGACGGTGACTACGGAAGGAGGGCCCCGGTGGGCGAGTACGCGACGCAGGTGGTGGTCGGGGTCGGCGGACGTGCGGGGGTTTCCGTCGCGGAGGTCTGCGCCCTGGTCGAGGAGACGCTGCGGGGGGCCGGGCTGGCCGTGGGGGCGGTGACGGCGCTGGCCACGGTGGAGTCGAAGGCGGGCGAGGCCGGGATCACGGGTGCGGCGGAACGTTTCGGCGTGCCCCTGGTGAGCTATCCCGCCGCCCGGCTGGCCGCCATCGCCGTGCCGCACCCCTCGGAGGCGGCGCGCGCCGCCACCGGGACTCCCTCGGTGGCGGAGGCCGCGGCCCTCGCGGGCGGCGGGGAACTCCTCGTGCCCAAGCGGCGGTCGGTGGCGGCGACCTGTGCCGTGGCCACGGCGCACGCGCACGACCTGCGCCACCACGGGGACGCCGAGGTGATCGACGCGGGTTCCGCGCTGGTGGACCTGGCGGTCAACGTACGGGCGGACACTCCCCCGGACTGGCTCAAGCAGCGGATCGCCGCCTCCCTCGGGGATCTCGCCGCATATCCCGACGGGCGGCGCGCCCGCGCGGCGGTGGCGGCCCGGCACGGGCTGCCGGTCGAGCGGGTGCTGTTGACGGCCGGGGCCGCGGAGGCCTTCGTACTGATCGCCCGGGCCCTCGGAACCGTACGGCCGGTCGTGGTGCATCCGCAGTTCACCGAGCCGGAAGCGGCCCTGCGGGACGCGGGGCACCAGGTCGAGCGCGTGGTGCTGCGGGCGGCGGACGGCTTCCGGCTGGACCCGGCGGAGGTGCCCGAGGACGCGGACCTGGTGGTGATCGGCAATCCGACCAACCCGACGTCCGTGCTGCACCCGGCGGGAACCCTCGCCGCGCTGGCCCGGCCCGGCCGGATCCTGGTCGTGGACGAGGCCTTCATGGACGCCGTGCCGGGCGAGCGGGAGGCCCTGGCCGGACGGATGGACCTGCCGGGGCTGGTGGTGCTGCGGAGCCTGACCAAGACGTGGGGGCTGGCGGGCCTGCGGATCGGCTACGTACTGGCCGAGCCCGAAGTGATCGCGAAACTGGCGGCCGCGCAGCCGTTGTGGCCGGTGTCGACCCCGGCGCTGGTGGCGGCCGAGGCCTGTGTGGCTCCGGCGGCGCTGGCCGAGGCGGAGGAGGCGGCCCGGCGGATCGCGGTGGACCGGGCGCATCTGCTGGCCGGGCTCGCGGAGTTCGACGAGGTGACGGTCGTCGGGGTGGCGGAGGGACCGTTCGTCCTGATCCGGGTGGCGGGCGGGGCGGAGGTCCGCACCCGGCTGCGCGCCCTCGGCTTCGCCGTCCGCCGCGGGGACACCTTCCCGGGGCTGGACCACTCCTGGCTCCGGCTGGCGGTGCGCGACCGGGCGACGACGGGCCGGCTGCTCCAGGCCCTGGACCACGCCCTCGCACTGGCCGCGCGCTGACCGTGAGCCGGCCGTGAGCTGCGCGAGCCGGCCGTGAGCTGCGCGGGCCGGCCGTGAGCTGCGCGAGCCGGCCGTGAGCTGCGCGAGCCGGCCGTGAGCTGCGCGAGCCGGCCGTGAGCTGCGCGGGCGGCCTCCAGGGCACCCGTCTGACCTGTGCTCCTTACCGAGCGCTGATGATGCCGTCACCCGTTCGGCCCCCTACGATGGCCGCGGGGGCGGGGCCGGGTGAGGATCCCCGCATCGGTCATCAGTGCATGACATCGGGGGTCGGGCATGAAGGCATACGTCAGGACAGGCACGGCGCTGGCCGCGCTCGCGGTCGTGGGCGGCGGGATCTACGCCGTGCCACGGCTGCTCGACAGCGGCGCGGCGCCCGCCGCGGAGCAGCGGCTCCAGGGCGATCCCGGGCAGGGCGAGCCGGCTCGGGGGAAGCCGGACGCTCCGCGGCCCGCCGCCCCGGGGAAGCCGTTCACCCTGGTGGCGACCGGCGACATCATCCCGTACCCGTCGATCGTCCAGCGGTCGGCTGACGACGCGGGCAAGGCCGGGGAGTACGACTTCCGGAAGATACTCGCCGGGGTCAAACCCCTGGTCTCCGCCGCCGACCTGGCGATATGCCACCACGAGATACCGTACGGGCGCCCCGGCGGCCCCTACACCGGCTACCCCACTTTCAAGGCCCCGCACCAGTTGGCGGACGCCCTCAAGGACGCCGGGTACGACAGCTGTTCCACCGCCTCGAACCACACCCTGGACGACGGCTACGAGGGCCTCGCCCGCACCCTGGAGCACCTCGACCGGGTCGGCATCCCGCACGTCGGCTCGGCCCGCAGCGCGGAGGAGGCCAAGGCCCCGGCGCTGCTCGCCGCGGGCGGCGCGAAGGTCGCCCAGCTCTCCTACACGTACGGCACGAACGGCATCCCGCTTCCCCAGGGCAAGCCGTGGTCCGTCAATCTGATCGACAAGGACCGGATCATCGCCGACGCCCGGGCCGCGCGGGCGGGGGGCGCGAACGTGGTGGTGCTCAGCGTCCACTGGGGCACCGAGTGGCAGACCGCGCCGGACGAACAGCAGAAGGCGCTGGCGCAGGAGCTGACCGCCTCCCGCTCGGCCGACGGGCTCCCCGACATCGATCTGATCATCGGCACGCACAACCACGTGCCGCAGCCCTACGAGAAGATCAACGGCACCTGGGTGGTCTTCGGGATGGGCGACCAGGTCGCCAGCTTCGTACCGGCCGACAAGCTGCGGGGCAACCAGTCCTCGGTCCCCCGCTTCACCTTCTCCCCGGCGGCGGGCCGACCGGGCCGCTGGGAGGTGGTGAAGGCCGAATACCTCACGCAGTACTCGGACATGGGGCCGCCGTTCCGCGTCGTCTGCGCCTCCTGCGCGGCCTCGGACACCTCGCTCCCGGCCGCGAAGCGGAGCGAGTACGCGCGGATCGACCAGCAGGTCACCGAGGCCGTGATGTCCCGTGGCGCGGGCGGCCAGGGACTGGAACACGCCACCCGCTGAGCCCGTCACCCTCCGGGTACGTCACGCTCTGGTACGTCACCCTCTGGTACGTCACAGCGCCGAGCATGTCCCCCGCCGGGGCCCGCCGGCCCATGAGTCACCGGACACGCCGCCCGTCCTCGCCCGTCACCCGTTGAGCACTCCCCTCCGTGCGCTCCTCGGGGCGGGCGCGCCGGGCGGCGGCCCGGGGCTCCCGACGCCCTACGAGGCCCTGCCCCGCCGGGTGATCAGGAGCGCGCCCCCGCCGATGGCGAGCAGGGTCAGGGCCCCGCCTGCGACGTAGGGAGTCAGTGAACCGCCGCCGGTCTCGGCGAGGTTGGCGCCGGTGGTGCCGCCGGACGTGGCGGAACCGGAGCCGGTCCCCGTCGCCGTCTGGGGCTTGATGTCCGGGTCCGCGGGCGGGTTCGCCGCCGGCGCCGCGCCCGTCGGGGACTCGCAGTGCGCCTCGGCGAGCACGATCTCGCCGTCGACCTTCGCCACGTTCAGGTTCAGCGGGTTCACCGCCACCTTCAGGCGGAGCGCGGCCGCGGCCGCCGTGGTGTCGGTGGTCTCCGTGGCGGACAGCTCCAGGTCGATCCGGCCCACTCCGGGGACCTCGACCTTGGTGGGGCCGCCCGCCGACAGGGTGACCTTCTTGCCGAGCGCCGTCACCTTCCCGAGGGCGTTCGCGCTCGCCACCGGCTTCTTGCCCGCCTCGCAGACGGCCTTGGAGGTGACCTTCTCCACCTCGATGAGGGAGAGCAGCGGCAGTCCGGGCACGTGGACGGAGGCATTGGCGAGGTTCGCCTCCGCCTCGGCCCGGGACTTGTCGGCGGTCGCCTTGGAGGTGGCCACTTCGGCGCGCAGCACGCTGATCGGATCGTTCCCCTCGACCCCGTCCAGGGTGACGGTCAGCGCGGTCTTCTCGGCCGTCGCCGGGGCACTGACCTCGTTGAGGGTCGTCTTCAGCGGGACGTTCACGGTCTTGTTGAGCAGGCCCACGTCCAGTCCGGCACGCAGGACGACGGCGCCGGCCTTGCCCTCACCCCCGGCCGCGCCTCCTCCCGTGGCGAAGGCGGGCGGAGCGGTGAGCAGGGCCACCGCTCCCGTGGCGAGGAGGACGGCCGCGGGCATGCGGAAGGTATGGCTGTTCACGGTGGTGGAACCCCCGGGGAGTTGGGTGCCGTCGGGCCGCCGATGGGGGACATCGCGGGCGCCGACGGACTCGACCCCGGAATCTTTACGCACTGTGGGTGAACGGGGGTCAACCTGACCTGAGTTCATCCCAAAGGGTGGTTTCCGGGCGCATATTCGAATCATTACGCCTCATGGAGAACGCAAGTTGTCCCCTTTCACGGACACCCGGTCCGCGCGGTCGTCTTCAACGACCGACGGGCCGCGGATGTCACGCGATGTCAACCGGGCGCCGCCCGCACGCCCGCACGCCCGCACGGCTCAGGCCCGGACGCCCGCACGGCCGCACGGCTCAGGCCCGGACCCTGCCGTTCACGACGACCCGCAGCGGCCGCGCCAGCACGCCTACGTCGGCACGTGGGTCGGCGGCGTACACCACGAGGTCCGCGGGCGCCCCCTCGGTCAGCCCCGGCCTGCCGAGCCACTCGCGGGCCGCCCAGGCCGTCGCGGAGAGGGCCTCGATCGGCGGGATACCGGCCTTGACCAGCTCCGCGACCTCCGCCGCGACCAGGCCGTGCGGCAGGGAGCCGCCCGCGTCGGTGCCGACGAAGACCTCGATGCCCGCGTCGTAGGCGGCGCGGACGGTGTCGTAGCGCCGTTCGTGGAGCCGTCGCATGTGCGCCGACCAGTACGGGAACTTCGCCTCGCCGCCCGCCGCCATCTTCGGGAAGTTGGCGATGTTCACGAGCGTCGGGACGATCGCGACCCCGCGCTCCGCGAACAGCGGGATGGTGTCCTCGGTGAGGCCGGTGGCGTGTTCGATGCAGTCGATGCCCGCCTCGACCAGGTCGCGCAGCGAGTCCTCGGCGAAGCAGTGCGCCGTGACGCGGGCGCCCAGCCGGTGCGCCTCGGCGATGGCCGCCTCGACCTCGGCGCGCGGCCAGCAGGCCGCGAGGTCCCCGGCCTCGCGGTCGATCCAGTCGCCGACGAGTTTGACCCAGCCGTCCCCGCGCAGCGCCTCGCGGCCGACGTACTCGACGAGGTCGGCGGGTTCGATCTCGTGGGCGTAGTTGCGGATGTAGCGGCGGGTGCGCGCGATGTGCCGCCCGGCCCGGATGATCTTCGGCAGGTCCTCGCGGTCGTCGATCCAGCGGGTGTCGGAGGGCGAACCGGCGTCCCGGATGAGGAGGGTGCCGGCGTCGCGGTCGGTGAGGGCCTGGCGCTCGGCGGTCTCGGCGTCGACCGGGCCGTGGGCGTCCAGGCCCACGTGGCAGTGCGCGTCGACCAGTCCGGGCAGGGTCCAGCCGGTCACCGTGGTGACCTCGCGGGTGCCGCGCGGGCGCTCGTAGGAGATCCGGCCGCCGACCACCCACAGCTCGTCGCGTACCTCGTCGGGCCCGACCAGCACCCGGCCTTTGACGTGCAGCACATCATGGCCGTCGCGCACGTCCCCGACATCGCCTGCATGGCTCACACCGCTCACATCGCTCATGGCGGCACTGTACGCACGGGCCCTGCCGCTTCAGGAGGCGGAGAGGGCGTCCAGGAGCCGGTCCACGTCCGCCTCCGTGTTGTAGAGGTGGAACGAGGCCCGCAGGAGGCCCGCGCGAGCCGATGTGACGATGCCGGCGGCCTCCAGGGCGGGCTGCCGGTCGGCGAGGCCCGGCACGGAGACGATGGCGGAGTCGCCGGCGACGGGCTCGTGACCCAGGCGCGCGATCCCGGCCCGGTAGCGGGCGGCCAGCGCGGTGTCGTGGGCGTGGACGGCCTCGATGCCGATCCGCTCCAGCAGGGCCAGCGCGGGCGCGGACGCGTGGTAGGCGAGGAAGGCCGGGGACTCGTCGAACCGCCTCGCCCCGTGGGCGAGTTCCGCCATCGGTCCGTAGGTGGCGTCCCCCTCGGCCACCGCCGGAACCCATCCGGCGTGCAGCGGGGTCAGTGTGTCCTGGGCCTCCGCCGACACCGTCAGGTACGAGGCTCCGCGCACGCCGAGCAGCCATTTGAACCCGGCGGCGACCGTGTACTCGTACGGCGAGGCGTCGAACGGGAGCCAGCCGACCGCCTGGGTCGCGTCCACGAGCATCCGGGCCCCGTGCGCGGTCGCCGCGGCGCGCACCGCCGCCAGGTCGGCCTTGCGGCCGTCCGCGGACTGCACGACGCTCAGCGAGACCAGGGCGGTGCCGGGGCCCACGGCCTCGGCGACGGACTCGAGCGGGGCGAAGCGCACCTTGAGGTCGCCGCGCGCCACGAAGGGGTTGATCACGGAGGAGAACTCACCCTCGGGGCACAGTACTTCGGCGCCGGGCGGGAGCGAGGCGGCGACGAGGCCGACGTGGGTGGAGACGGCCGAGCCGATGGACACGCGGTCGGTGTCCACCCCGACCAGGCGGGCGAAGGCCGCCCGGGCCCCGTTCACGCGGTCGAAGTCACCGAAGCCGGTGGGGAGCCCGGCCCCCGCCGCCTCGGCCAGCTCCCGTACGGCCGCGACGGCGGAACGCGGGACGACCCCGCACTTGGCGGTGTTGAGGTAGGTGGTGGAGTGGGCGAACTCGGCACGGGTCGCTTCGGCGAGCGGAAGATCCATGCCGTCAACTCTGCGCCAGGAACGGCCCGTAGTCCATCGCCCCGCCGCCTGAGTCGCCCGAGTCCGCCCGAGTCGCCCGAGTCCTCCGGTCTCGGCGAGTGCTCCTTACGCCTGGGGGACCGCGCACGCGCCGTCGGGCTCGCAGGCCTCGGCGGCCGCGGCCGGTTCCTCGACCTCGCGCCCGGCCCACGCCTGCTCCAGGGCCCGGGTGAACACCTCGGCCGGCTGTCCGCCGGAGATCCCGTAGCGGCGGTCGAGGACGAAGAACGGCACGGCGTTCGCGCCCAGCTCGGCGGCCTCGCGCTCGTCGGCCCGGACCTCGTCGGCGTAGGCGGAGCCGTCGGCGAGGACGGTGCGGGCCTCGGCCTCGTCCAGTCCGGCCTCGACGGCGAGCGCGATCAGCACCTCGGGGTCGAAGACGGAGCGCTCCTCGGCGAAATTGGCCCGGTAGGCGAGGTCGAGGAGTTCTTCCTGGCGGCCTCGGGCGGCGGCCAGGTGCAGCAGCCGGTGGATGTCGAAGGTGTTGCCGTGGTCGCGGCCCTCGGTGCGGTACGTGAGCCCCTCGGCGCGGGCGCTGGCGGCGACGTGCTCCTCCATGCCGCGCGCCTCGTCGAGGGTGCGGCCGTACTTCTTGGCGAGCATCTCCACGACGGGGGCGGTGACGCCCTTCGCCCCGCCCGGGTCGAGCTCGAAGGACCGGAAGACGACCTCCACCTCGTCGCGGTGCGCGAACTCGGCCAGCCCCTTGGTGAAACGGGCCTTTCCGATGTAGCACCAGGGACAGGCGATATCGCTCCAGATTTCGACGCGCATGATCCTTTTTCTCTCCGGGTTCGGGGGGTGAAACGGTTTGTGGTTCAACCATTCACCGCACCGTCTCATTCCCCGGACGGGGCCTGCACCTGGCCCACCTGCAGCCAGAGGGTGCGGTGGGTGCCCGAGCGGGGGGCCGACGGGTCCGCGCGCCAGCCCTGGGTGGCGTAGAAGGCCTGGGCGCGGAGGTTGTGCTCGTAGACCTCCAGGCGGACCCGGCGGATTCCGGCCCGCCGCCAGGCGTCCAGGCAGGCGGCGTGCAGGGCGGCCCCGGTGCCGCGGCGCCAGTGGATGGGGTCGACGTGGAGCTGGGTGAGGGTGGTCTCGCCGTCCCGCGTGCGGAACGCGGCGACCCCGGTGAGCTCGCCGTCCTGCTCGGCGCAGAGCACCTCGCCCTCGGCCGCGTCCCGGGCGAGGGCATGCGACCAGCCCTCGCGGGTCCGCTGGAGCTCGGCGTCGCCCGGGTAGGCCTGCTCGGGGATGTGGCCCTGGTAGTAGGTGGCGCGGGCCCGGGTGTGCAGGGCGGCGATCGCGGGGAGGTCGGCGGGGTGCGCGGCTCTGATCATGGGAGTGGGAACGCGCCGGGAGCCTCGACGGTTCCCGGCGCGTCGGCCGTCCGGACTTCGTGGCTACTTCTTCAGCCACGCCTCCATCATCTTCTGGGCGATGGGGGCGGCCAGCTTCCCGCCGCCGATCTCGGAGCGGTCGGTGTCGGAGTTCTCGATCACCACGGCCACCGCGATCTGCTTGCCGTTCGACTTGCCGTACGAGGTGAACCAGGCCAGCGGTGCGAGGCTGTTGTTGACACCGCGCTGGGCGGTACCGGTCTTGCCGCCCACCTCGGCGCCGGACACCTGGGCCGGCTTGCCGCCGCCCTCGGTGGCGACCGTGCGCATGGCGTCGCGGATCATCGAAGCGGTCTTCTCTCCCATGACCTGCTGGGACTTCGGGTCCTTGAAGCTCTCCAGCACGTCGCCGCCCGCGTCGGTGACCTCGGAGACCAGGTGCGGGGCGACGAGCTTGCCGCCGTTCTCGATCGCGGCCGTCACCATCGCCATCTGGAGCGGGGTGGCCTGCACGTCGAACTGGCCGATACCGGTCTGCGCGACCTGGTCGATCGACATCTTCTTCGACGGGTACTTGCTGGGCGGGTTGGTGCGGACCGGGGTGTCGATCTGCACGTTGAAGCCGAGCTTCTCGGCCGTCGCCCGCATCTTGTCCTGGCCCAGCTTGGAGGCGAGCTCGGCGAAGACGTTGTTGCAGGACAGCTTCAGGGCGGTGCGCACCGAGACGTTGTTGCAGGCCGCGGAGCCCGCCTCGCTGGGCAGCGGGGTGCGGGTGCCGGGGATCGTGTACGGGTCGGCGATCCCGGTCTGCCGGTCGAGGTCGGTGACGAGGCCGTTCTCGATCGCCGCGGCGAGGGTGACCAGCTTGAAGGTGGATCCGGGCGCCTGGGGCTTGCGCAGCGCCACGTTCTCCATGGCCTTGCCCTTGTCGGCGGAGAGCTCCGCCCAGGCCTCCTTGTCGTTGGCGCCGGCGATGCTGCCCGGGTCGAAGGAGGGGTTGTTCACCACGGCGAGGATCTCGCCGGTCTTCGGGTCCATGGCCACGGCCGCGCCCTGCTTGCCCTGGAGCGCGTCGTAGGCGGCCTTCTGGACGTCCTTGTCGATGGTGGTCAGGACGTTGCCGGGGGCGGCCCGCTTGTTGGTGAGCATGTCCATCACCGTCTTCAGCCGGCTGTCGGAGCCGTTGAGGACGTTCTTGTAGATGCCCTCCAGCAGGGTGGTGCCGTAGGCCTGGGAGCTGTAGCCCGTGACGGGTGCGTAGAGGGGGCCGTCGACATACGTCCGCTTGTAGCCGAAGTCCTTGCCGCCCGTCTTCTCCGAGCCGGTGATCGCCTCCCCGCCCACGATGATGTTGCCCAGCGGGTTCTCGTACTGCCCGATGAGATTCCGGCGGTTGTGCTTGTCGTCTGCGAGGGCCTGGCCTTGGTATGCCTGCACCCAGGTGACGCGGACCAGCAGGGCCAGCACCAGAAGCAGACAGAAGACCGACGCACGCCTGATCGTCTTGTTCATCCCCCAGAAGGACGTCTCTGCGGTCCCAGCCGTTCCGCTCTGCCCCGGTTGTGGCGGGGTTCTCAGCTTTTCTTCATGATGAAGCCTCCCTCGTAGGCCGCGATGACCGCCTGGGTGCGGTCGCGGGAGCCGGTCTTGGTGAGGACCGCCGCGACGTGCGTCTTGACGGTCTGCGGCCCGACGCCGAGGCGCTCGCTCATCTCGTGGTTGGACAGCCCGGTGGCCATCAGACGCAGGACGTCGGCCTCGCGCTCGGTGAGCCGGGCCACCCAGGGCGCGTCGGCGGGCGGGGCGCCGGCCGTGTGGGCGGCGGCGAGGGAGCGGACGGCGGCCGGGAAGAGCAGCGAGTCGCCGCGGGCGACGAGCCGGACCGCGCCGATCAGCTCGTCGGGGTCGGCCCGCTTGAGGAGGAAGCCGGCGGCTCCCGCGCGCAGCGCGTCGTAGACGTAGGCGTCGTTCTCGAAGGTGGTGACGACCACGATCCGGGGCGGCTCGGCCATGGTGGCGAGGATCTGCTGGGTGGCCCGGATGCCGTCGATCTCGGGCATCCGGACGTCCATGAGCACCACGTCGGGGGCCAGTGAGCGGACCAGTGGAACCGCCTCGGCCCCGGTGGCCGCCTCACCGACGACCTCCAGGTCGGCTTCGGCCTCCAGGATGACCCGCAGCGCGGTGCGAACCATCCGCTCGTCGTCGCAGAGCACGATGCGCAGCGGCGGCCGCGGCGCGGGAGGGGGCGCGGGCGCGGGCGCGGCGGTCATCGGGCTTCCTCGGCGAGCGGGAGGACGGCCCGCAGCCGCCACCGGTCCCCGTGCGGGCCGGCCTCGACGCTGCCGCCGAGCAGTGCGGCGCGCTCCGCGGCGCCGCGCAGTCCGCGGCCCCCGGTGGTACGGATCTCCCGGTCCTCGGCGGGGGCCGCGGGCGGATTGGTCATGGTGATCTCCAGTTCACGGTGTGCGGTGTCGGGGCCGGCCTGTACGCGGATCCGCAGATCCACCGGGCCCGCGCCGTGCCGCAGGGCGTTGGTGAGGCCCTCCTGGACGATCCGGTACGCCTCGCGGGAGGCGATCGCCGGGAGGGCGGCCCAGTCCCCGGCGGGTCCGGGGTCCTGGTGCGCGGTGACGCTGGTGCCGGCGGCCCGGGTGCGGGCCAGCAGTCCGTCGAGGTCGGCGGCGAGGGTGGGCGCGGGTGCGGCGTCCGGCCGGGCCGGGTCCCCGTCCCGCAGCAGGCCCAGGACGGCGTCGAGCTCGCCCACCGTCCGCCGCGTGGTGTCCTCGATCGCGGCCAGTGCCTCCTGTACGAAGTCGGGGTCGCGCTCCAGCATCCGCCGGGCGGCGGCGGCCTGGAGGGTGACGGCGCTCAGGGCGTGTCCGACCGCGTCGTGCAGCTCCCGGGCCAGCCGGTTGCGCACGGCCAGGTCGGCGGCCCGCTCCTCGGCCGCGGCCAGCCGGTCCGCCGCCGTGGGCCCGAGCAGGACGGGCGCCATCCTCGCCAGCAGCTTCCCGGCCCCGACCGCGCACAGGGTGAGCCCGGCCAGCAGCCCGATCCCGGCCAGGGGCGCGATGTACGGGCCGGCGTCCGTGGCGAACCAGCCGTACGTCAAGGAGACGTCCCGCAGCCGCCCCACGACCGGTACCGCGATCAGCATGACCGCCATGGGCGGCACCGCGAGGGTCATTCCGCTGATCAGCGCGCCGGTCCCCAGGTGCAGGGTCCACCAGGCCGAGGCCCGCCCCCGGGCGGCCCAGGACGTGGCCGGACCGTCGGCCAGCCGCTCCCCCGGCACCTCGCACATGGCCCGGACGGCGGCCACCGACATCGGCCGGACCGGCCCGACCAGCGCCGTGACGGCGACGAGGGGCAGGGAGGCGGCGTACGCGAGGAAGGTGAGCGGGGCGGAGTCGAGCGCGTTGACCCCGCCCGCGACGACACCGACCACCACCTGCGTGAGCAGGAAGTACGGCATGAGCAGGGCGCCGCCGAGGATCAGGTGCACCCAGCGCCACCGGGCCCGCGCCACCGGCAGCCGGCTCACCCCGGGCGGCGGGTGGCGAGGAACCGTATGAGGACGGTGCCGGTGAGCAATCCGGTGATCATCTGACCAGCGTAGATCAACAGCGTTGTGGCGGGCGGCCCTTCGCCGCCGTCCAGCTGCGGTCCCATCGCGGCGACCGTCATCCATGCTCCCCAGTTCAGCGCCGCCGCCCCGCCGATCCAGGCGAGGCCCAGCGGCCACCGTGCCCGCAGCGTCCCGCCTCGGGCCAGCAGCAGGGCTCCCGCTCCGGCGGCGAGCGCGCATATCGCGTGGGCCGCGGACACCACGGCCGTGTCCGCCGAGTACGCGGCCGCCCGCTCGGCGCCCAGACCGGCGGGACCTCCGAAGGCCCAGTACACCAGCTCCCCCGCGACCGCCAGGCCGACGGCCGCCGCGGCTGCCGCCACCACCCCCGTGGACGACGGCAGCCGCTCCCCCGTCACGCCCCGCCAGGCCCGCCCCCAGCGCTCCCGCGCATAGGGCACGAACAGAGCGGCCAGGGCGAGTCCTTGGACCGTGAATCCGCCGTAGACGACGTGGAACACCCACGGGTCCAGGAAGGGCTTCCGCGCCGCCTCCACCGCCGGGTCCGTGCCGAAGCCGACGGCCCGTACGAGCAGTTGGCCCGGGAAGCCGAGGAGGATCGGGGTCAGCAACCCGGTGGCCACGAACACCGGGACGGTCAGCAGCGGGCCCGGCACCCGTATGCCCCAGGGCCTGGTGAGCACCAGCACGAGCAGGATCACGCAGGCGTCCATGGCCAGCGTGACGGCATTGGCCACGTTGAAGAACGGGCCCGGCTCCCGCAGCACGCTGCCCTCGGGTATCCCGAGGTGACTCCCGCACAGCCAGAGCGTCTTGAGCCCCAGATACGGCACGGTGGCGGTCAGGGCCACTGCCCGCAGGATCCGCCGCCCGCTCCCCAGGCGGGAGGGCGACGGCCGCTTCACTTCCGTCAGGTCACTCGGGTGCGTCTCTCGCGTGTTCATGACTCAACGGTCGCGTCCGCGCGGCCCCGCCACCTCCCCCTTGAAGGGGAACCGCCTCCCCCACGCGGGGGAGGAACAACGCCCGCCCCGCCCGCGGCGCGTGTCACATGCGGCGCGTCACGACCGACAGCCGGTCCCGCGCCTCGAACAGCGCCGCCTTGATGACCTGCTCGTGCTCTCCCGTCAGCCGGGCCACCGGCACCGAGCAGCTCACCGCGTCCCGCGCCGGCGTCCGGTACGGCACGGCCACCCCGAAGCAGCGCAGCCCGAGCGTGTTCTCCTCCCGGTCCACCGCGTACCCCTGCTCCCGCACCAGCGCCAGCTCCTCGATCAGCTGCTCCCGGTCGGTGACCGTGTGCTCGGTGACCGCCTCCAGCCGCCGCGGCAGCAGCCCCCGTACCTCCTGGTCCGTGTGCGTGGCCAGCAGGGCCTTGCCCAGCGCGGTCGAGTGCACCGGCAGCCGCCGCCCGACCCGGGTGAAGGGGCGCAGGTAGTGCTGGGACTGCCGGGTGGCGAGGTAGACCACGCTCGTCCCGTCCAGCCGGGCCAGGTGGATGGTCTCCGTCGTGTCGTCGGAGAGCCGGTCCAGGGTGGGCCGGGCCGCGGCGACCACCTCGTCGCCGTCGATGTAGGAACTGCCGACCAGCAGGGCCCGTACGCCGATGCCGTACCGGGTACCCGTCGCGTCCGTCTCCACCCACCCCAGATTCACCAGCGTCCGCAGCAGCATGTAGAGGCTGGACTTCGGCAGGGAGAGGTCGTTCTGGATGTCGGCCAGGCTGTGCAGCCCCGGCCGCGCCGCGAAGTGCTCCAGCAGCAGGACGGTCCGCACCGCCGATTTGACCGGCGCCGCCTGGGCGGGGATCCCCGACTCGGTCGTCGTCATACGCCTGCTTCCCCTCTGGTCGCCTCTTGTCACGCCGAGGACGCGGAAATAGAGTCCACAGCAGATGTGATCATTCATCCACCGGAACTGCGTTCAGAATACTGAACGATCCAGGAGGCAGTGGGCCATGACAACGACACCAGTCTGGAGTGTGGACCCCCGCACCGGGAAGCAGCGCGAACAGGTTGCGGTGGAGGCCACACCCGGCGAGGTGGACGAAGCCGTACGGGCCGCCCACGCCGCCCGTGGCTCGCTCGCCGACGCCACCGTGCGCGCCGCGTTCCTGCGCGCCGCCGCCGCGCTGCTGGACGAGGCCGCCGCCCACGTGATCGAGGCCGCCGACGCCGAGACCGCGCTCGGCCCGGGCCGGCTCACCGGCGAACTGGCCCGCACCACCGGCCAGCTGCGCGCCTTCGCCGACGCCGTGGACGCCGGGGCCTACCTCGACATCCGGATCGACCGCGCCGACCCCTCCCTCAGCCCGCCGCGCCCCGAACTGCGCCGCTACAAGGTCCCGCTGGGCGTGGTCGCGGTCTACGCCGCCTCCAACTTCCCGCTCGCCTTCTCCGTCCCCGGCGGGGACACCGCGAGCGCGCTCGCCGCCGGCTGCCCGGTGGTCGTCAAGGCGCACCCCGACCACCCCGCCACCTCCGAGCTGTGCGCCTCGCTGCTGCGCCGGGCCGCGGCGCTGACCGGGCTCCCGGCCGAAGTGGTGAGCGTGGTCCACGGGTTCGACGCCGGCCTGGAGCTGATCCGTCACCCGTTGGTGGCGGCCGCCGGATTCACCGGTTCCATCCGGGGCGGGCGGGCCCTGTTCGACGCGGCCGCCGCCCGGCCCGTACCCATCCCCTTCCACGGTGAACTGGGCTCCCTCAACCCCGTCGTGGTCACCCCGGCCGCCGCCGCCGAGCGCGCCGAGGAGATCGGCTCCGGGCTCGCGGGCTCGGTCACCCTGGGCGTCGGCCAGTTCTGCGTGAAGCCCGGCCTGGTGCTGGTCCCCGAGGGCGCGGACGGCGACCGGGTCACCGGCGAGCTCACCAAGGCGCTCGGGGAGACCGAGCCGGGGGTGCTGCTCGACCACCGGATGCGGGAGAACTTCGTCTCCGGGGTACGCGAGCGGGCCGCGCTGCCCGGTGTCGACGCGCCCGTGACCCCGGGCTCCGGCGGCGAGCACACCGTCGGCGCGGGCTATCTGACCGTGCGCGCCGGGAGCCTCCTGGAGGGCGGCGCCTACGACGTCCTCCTGGAGGAGTGCTTCGGTCCGGTCACCGTCGTCGTGCGGTACGCCGACCAGGGCGAGGCGAGCGCGGTCCTCGGGCGCCTCGGCGGGAACCTGAGCGCCACCCTCCAGCTGTCGGCCGCCGAGACCGAGGGCGCGCCCGGCCCGGCCGCCGAGCTGATCGGGCAGGTCACCGGGCTGGCGGGGCGGATCGTGGTCAACGGCTGGCCGACCGGGGTCGCGGTGGCCCCGGCCCAGCACCACGGCGGCCCGTACCCGGCCGCGACCTCGCACTCCACCTCGGTGGGCGGCACGGCGATCGAGCGCTGGCTGCGTCCGGTGGCCTACCAGTCCGTACCGGACGCACTCCTTCCGGCGGAGCTGCGCGAAGCCAACCCGCTGGGGCTGCCGCGTCAGGTCACCGGGGGCTGAGCGTCCCGGTGTCCCGGCAGGCTCCGCCGCCCGCCGGGACACCGGAGATCCCGTTGCCCGCGCCCGGCCCGTCGCGGCAGGCTGCGCCGCATGCCGAGGCCGCACGGGTTCACCTGCGAACGCCACCGGGACGACTCCGTCGTCATCACCCACCGGGGCCGCACCGCGGCCACCCTGCGCGGGAGCCGCGCCGAGAATCTCCTGGCCGAGGTGGGGTCCGGCGACGCACAGCTCGTGAGGGCCCGCTGGACCGGCTCGCACAAGTCCGGCAACGAGCGCGTCACGCGCGGTCACCCCCGCAATCAGCGCTGACATCCCGAACGTCGCGAAACATCCCGCGAGGGTAAGGGAACGGCAAAGCACCTCCGGTCGTTCTCCGGGCATGACCGCTATGACCCCTGGATCCAACCTGCCGCTCAATGCCGTCCGCGTGACGGTCGACGTGGCTGCGCCGGTACGGCTCGACGTATCGGCCCTGCTCCTGACGGCGGACGGCAAGGTGCGCTCCGACGCCGACTTCATCTTCTTCAACCAGCCCTCCGGGCCCGGTGTCAGCTACCGGTCCGGCGGGGGTACGGCACCGGACTCGATCACCGTGGACACGGCCGCCCTGCCTCCGGGCATCGAGCGGATCGTGGTCACCGCCAGCCCCGACGCCGCCGGGCAGTCCTTCCAGGGCATCGAGCCCACCGGCACCGTGCGCAACGCCGACGGCGGCGCGGTGATCGCCTCCTTCACCCCGCCGCAGCTGGGCACCGAGACCGCGCTCGTCGTCGTCGAGGTCTACCAGCGCGGCGGCGTGTGGAAGGTGCGCGCGGTCGGCCAGGGGTACGCCAACGGTCTCGCGGGCATCGCCACCGACTTCGGGGTCTCCGTGGACGAGGAGCCCGCGGCGCCCCAGGCCGTGACCCCGCCCGCGCCCCCGGCACCCCCCGCGCCGCCGGCCCCGCCGGTCTCCTACCCGGCCTCCCCCTGGCTCGGCGGCGCCACCACGCCCGCGGCTCCCGCCCCGGCCGCCCCCGTGGCACCTCCCGCACCCGCGGCCCCCGCGCCCGGCACCGGCAAGATCAACCTCGACAAGGGCCGGGTCAGCCTCCAGAAGAACCAGACCGTCTCCCTCGTCAAGGGCGGCCGCCCGCTGCTCTCCCAGGTCAAGATGGGTCTGGGCTGGGAGCCGGCCTTCCGCGGCAAGGACATCGACCTCGACGCCTCCGTCATCGCGTACGGCCCCCAGCGCAACCACATCGACAGCTGCTACTTCGGCAAGCTGTCCATCCTCGGCGGTGCCATCAAGCACTCGGGTGACAATCTCACCGGTGAAGGCGCGGGTGACGACGAGGTGATCGTCGTGGACCTCGGCCGGATCCCCGCCGACGCCACCGGCCTGGTGTTCACGGTGAACTCCTTCTCCGGCCAGAAGTTCACCGAGGTGGCCAAGGCCTACTGCCGTCTCATCGACGCGGCGAGCGGCGAGGAGCTGGTGCGCTTCGACCTCACGGGCGCCGAGCCCCAGACCGGCGTCATGATGGCCAAGCTGATCAAGCAGTTCTCCGGCGAGTGGGAGATGACCGCCATGGGCGACTTTGTGAAGTCGCGCACAGTGCGCGGCATGGTCAAGCCCGCCGCGCAGGCACTCTGAGCAGGTGGGCGGGCACATGCGGCCACCGGTACGCGTCCCGGGTGATGGATGCCACGCGTAATCCGTAGGTGGCTGTCAGTGCCCGCCCGTAGCCTTGAAACCATGCACGAGACACTCACCCCCGCGGGGCCCGCCCGCCCGTCCGCCGCCGAGGCGAACGAGGCGATACGGCACCTTGTCGAGACCCGGGTGGACGGCGAGTGGCCCTCGGAGGCGTATGAGTTCCTGCTCGCCGAGTGGGCCGAGGCCTCGCGCGCGGAGGTTTCCCCGGCCCTGTAGGCGGCACGTGGGGTGTGGCGCCGCCGACGGTCAGTGCGCGCGCCGCCACGGCCCGGTGATGGCCAGCATGATGCCCGGGTCCTGGATGTTGGCGTACAGCGTGCGCCCGTCCGGGGAGAAGCAGACACCGGTGAATTCGGAGTACTCCGGCGCCTCGGGCGACCCGTTGTTCAGCTCGTTGCGCGCCAGCGGGTAGGTGCGTCCCGAGGAGGTCGCGCCGAACAGGTGCTGCAGCCCCGAGCCGTCCTCCGCGATGATCAGGCCGCCGTACGGAGAGACGGTGATGTTGTCGGGGCCGTCGTAGCCGCCGTCGACCGACGGGTCCGCGTTGATCCCGATGAGGACGGTGAGGCGGACCGTGCGCCGCTTGGGGTCGTAGAACCAGACCTGGCCGTCGTGGGCCGCGCCCGGGCTCTCCTCACGGGCGTAGGACGAGACGAAGTACGTGCCTCCGTCCGCCCACCACATGCCCTCCAGCTTGCGTCCGCGCGTCACCACACCGTCCGTGAACTGCTTGCGCACCGGTACGGTCCGGGCATCGCGGTCGGGCACGTCCACCCAGTCGACCCCGTACACGGTGCCGATCTTCGTGGCGCGCGAGAAGTCGTCGACGAACCGGCCGGAGCTGTCGATGCACTTGGCGGCCTGGAGCACGCCGGCGTCGGCCGCGAGCGTACGGAGTTTGCCGCGCCCGTGGTGGAAGCCGCGGGGCGGGGTCCAGCGGTAGAGCAGCCCGTTGGGGCCGGAGGCGTCCTCGGTCAGGTAGGCGTGGCCCTGGCGCGGGTCGATGACCACGGCCTCGTGGTCGTAGCGGCCGAAGGCCTTGACCGGCCGCGGGTCACGGTTGGCGCGCCGGTCGTGCGGGTCGACCTCGAAGACGTAGCCGTGGTCCT
The DNA here is from genome assembly GCF_042894785.1 of Streptomyces sp. NPDC001502. Classification (NCBI taxonomy): domain Bacteria; kingdom Bacillati; phylum Actinomycetota; class Actinomycetes; order Kitasatosporales; family Streptomycetaceae; genus Streptomyces; species Streptomyces sp. NPDC001502. The sequence goes on along the minus strand of NZ_JBIAVW010000026.1, from coordinate 24,452 downwards.
TCGTCATGCCGTTCTTGCCGGCCAGGTCCGAGTTCTCCTCGCAGGTCAGCCAGGTGCCCCAAGGGGTGGCGCCGCCAGCGCAGTTGGTCGACGTACCGGCGATGCCCACCCATTCGGCGACCTCGCCGCCGCGCCGGACCTCGACGACCGTGCATCCGCCGGCCGCGGCCGGGTCGTAGACGAGGCCCTCGGTGAGCGGGACGGGGTGGGCCCAGTTCTCCCGCTTGCCCTTGAGCTCGTGGTTGTTGACGAGGAGGGTGACCCCGCGGTGGCCCTCGAAGGCGGCGGTCCCGTCGTGGTTGGACGGGGTGATCTCGCCGGAGTCCAGCTTGGTGACCCCGCTGTGCGTGATGACCCGGTACGTGAACCCGGCGGGCAGGGCCAGCAGTCCGGCCGGGTCGGGGACGAGCGGGCCGTAGCCGGGCTCGCAGGGCCGCCCGTGCTCGTCGCGATCGGTGCTGTCCTCGGCGGCGAGCGCCCCGGGGGCGGTGGCGAGGGCGCCGACCGTCCCGGTGAGCGCGACTCCCGCTCCGGCGATGACGGTACGAGCGGTGAAGTCTCTACGGCTGAGCGGCATCGGATCTCCAGGGGTGGGGAGGTGGTGCGCCTGTCGTGCGGTCGTCGGCGCACACGCTCTCGCCCGCACGTGAACGGCGGCTGAACTACCCACCAAGAGGAACCGACCCCTTGCCCTGCCCCGGAATGGCCAACTCCGACCCCAGGAACGGCGCATTGTCGCCACCCTTCCCGGGCACCCGCTCCGGGCACCCCGATCGGGGGGCCCGGTTCAGCCGGTCCCGCCGATGGCGCTGCGGGCCGCGAGGCGGAAGTCCTGGACCGACCGGTAGAGGATCCGCTGCCGTTCGGCGGCGAGGGCTGTGTCCTCGGCCTTGCGGGTGGCGTCCCCGGCACGGGCGTTCGCGGCCATCCGCCGCATGACGTGTGCGAGATCGCCGGAGGCGTGGGTGACGCGTTCGGCGACCTCCGCGAGGGGGGCCGGCCCTTCGAGGATGACGATTTCGGCAGCGCGGTGGACCTCGCGGGCCAGCGTGACGAAGCGGCCCGTCTTCTCGTCGAGGTCGGACAGGTCCGGCGCGTCCGCACGCAGCGCGTCGAGTACGGCGTCCATGGCGATGTCGCGGTCGTGGAGCGCGCCGAGGTAGCCGGCGTAGGCATCGCGGCGGTGCTGACGGCTCCACTGGGCGTGCTGGGACCGTGCCTGCGCACGGCCGTTGACGATCGCGGCCCCGAGGGTGGTCACGGAGCCGACGGCGGCGCCCAGCAGTGCGGCAAGTCCTGAGTCCATGGCGCCCATTGTGTCCACCGGGGATCGTGGGACAGGAACAGCCCTCGGAAATCCCGTCCCCGACCGTGGACCGGCTCAGGCCGGGCGGCGGGAGCGGGCCTTGAACGCGGCCTTGCGGGCCTCCTTGGCCGCCTTCTTGTCCGGGTGCAGCCGGCCCATCGCCTCCAGGACGTACGCCGTCGCCGGGTGCTCCACCCGCCACACCTGCTCGAAGAATCCCCCGTGATGAGCGGTCAGGGTCTCCATCAGGAGCGGGAGCTCCTCCGTCTCCCCGTCGGCGGCGAGCTGCGCCGCGATCGTGTCCACCGTCAGCCAGAACACCATCTCCGGGTCCGGCGCCGGTACGTCGCTCACCCCGCGCTCCGCCAGCCAGACCCGGGCGAGCCCGCCGAGCTCCGGGTCGTCCAGCACCGAGCGGACCGCGGGCTCGGCCTCCGGTCCGGCGGGTGCCAGGGCCTGCTGGCACCGGAGCCGGCGCAGCGGGCCGCCTTCGTCGTCCCCGCGGGCGGCGGCCAGCAGCTCGGCGGCCGCGGCGGGCAGTTCCCGGCCGGCCAGCCACTGCTCGATCTCGGCCTGGGCAGCGCTCTCGGAGTAGAAGGAGACCGCGTCGAGGAGGGCGTCGGCGCCCTTCTCGGCCAGTTCACCGACGGCGGGGGCATCGACCCCGGCCTCCAGCATCCGGGCCCGGATCCCGTACAGGCCGAGGGGGGTCAGGCGGACCATCCCGTAGCGGGAGACGTCCTCGTCGTCCGCAGTGCTCCCGGTGCTCCCGGTGCTCGCGGTCTCCGATTCCAGGGGTCCGTCGGCCTCCGCCATCAGCTCCTCGTCGACGGGCCGGAACTCCACCAGCCCGATCGGCTCCAGCTGCCGAAACTGGTCGTCGAGGCGCATCATCGCGTCCGAGACCTGCTCCAGCACGGCGTCGGTCGGCTCGCCCATGTCGTCGGGCACGACCATCGACGCGGCGAGTACCGGCAGCGGAACCGGTTCGTCCGCGGCCCCGCCCTCGGTGACGGTGAGCAGGTAGAGGTTGGCGAGGACCCCGTCGAGGAAGTCCGCCTCGCGCCCCGGGTTCCAGTCCAGCCGGTCGAAGTCGATCTCGCCGCCCGCGTCCAGCGCGTCCACGAGGTCGTCCAGGTCGGGCACCGCCGCGTCGGCGAGCACCGTGTCCAGCGCCGCCAGCCAGAGGTCGAGGACGTCGCCGGGCGCACCGCTCGTCACCAGCGCGAGGTCCTCACCGGGCGCGGCCGTGCCGAAGCGCTCCTCGTCGCCCTCCCCGCCGTCGTCCTCCGGCTCGGTCACGTCGACCAGGCCGGTGTCCACGGCCACGCGCCAGGCCTGGCTCGCGTACCCGGCGGAGTCCGCGCCGGCGGCGTCGAGGCCGAGCGCCGCGGCGGCCTCGGGCAACTGGTCGGTGGCGAGCTCGCCACCGACGCCGACGCGGGTGTCGGGTCCGGCCCAGCGGGCGAGCCGTACGGCGCGCGCGAACAGCGGGGCGCCGAGGGCGTCGCGGGCCAGCTCCGCGTCGGAGTGCAGCCGTACGGGCGGCAGCGTGGGGTGCGAGTCTGCGGACATGGGGGCGGTTCTCCTCGCGGACGCGGTGGGACGGGGTAGGGCGGGGTGGAACGGGGTGTGGCGTTGGTGACACGGGCCGTGCTGTCGGCCGGACCGTCAGATGCGCCCGGATTTCGATGACATGGCCGACATGACGGGCAGTGCGGGCATGCGGATGTGGCGCAGATGACAGGCGTGGCCTTCGTACGGCGCTCCAGCGTAGACGCATTTCGGGCGTGTCCGGCGGGCCATCGCCTTTGGTTCATCCCACAGTCAGCTGCCGTATTCCCTGGAGGGCTTGACAACTTTGCTGGCCACACAGGAAATTGACGCGCGTAGATGTATAGGGAGCGGCACGCCTCCCGCAGATCTCACTGCCGCACCCCCCACCTTTTCCCTCTCCCACACCGGAGTTCCTGCCCATGCGCTCCTCGCATCCCCGTTCCGCCGCCGTCGCGGCCCTCGTCGCCACCGCACTGGCCACCGGCCTGCTCGCGGGCTCCGCCGACGCGGCCGAAGGCGCCGTGTCCGCCGATCCGATACGCATCCACGACATTCAGGGCACCACCCGGATATCCCCGCTCAACGGCAAGCAGGTCACCGACGTCGAGGGCATCGTGACGGGCGTACGCACGTACGGCTCGCGCGGCTTCTGGATCCAGGACCCGGACGCCGACGACAACGACGCCACCAGCGAGGGCGTCTTCGTCTTCACCAACTCGGTCCCGACCGTCACCGCGGGCGACGCGGTCAAGGTCTCCGGCACGGTGGGCGAGTACATCCCCGGCGGCGTGAGCTCCGGCAACCAGTCGGTCACCCAGATCTCGAAGCCGACGGTGACCGTGGTCTCCTCCGGCAACGCGCTGCCCGAGGCCACCGCGATCAACGAGTACTCGGTGCCCGCCGAGTACGCCCCGGCCGGTGACGCGGCCGCCGGCGGCAGCATCAACGGTCTGACCCTGGAGCCCTCGCGCTACGCCCTGGACCACTTCGAGTCGCTGGAGGGCATGAACGTCAAGATCGGCACCTCCCGCGTGGTCGGCGCCACCGACCCGTACTCGGAGCTGTGGGTCACGGTGAAGGGCTGGGAGAACACCGCCAAGCGCGGCGGCACCGTCTACGGCTCCTACGAGTCCCAGAACACGGGCCGCCTGCAGATCCAGCAGCTCGCGCCCATCGCGCAGCAGCCCTTCCCGGTGGCCAACGTCGGCGACCGGCTGACCGGCACCACGGAAGGCCCGCTGGACTTCAACCAGTTCGGCGGCTACACGCTGGTGGCCCGCACCCTCGGCACCGTCAAGGCGGGCACCCTCGCCCCCGAGACGACCAAGCCGCAGGCCGAGCAGGAGCTCGCGGTGGCCACGTACAACGTCGAGAACCTCGACCCGTCCGACCCGCAGGAGAAGTTCGACGCGCTGGCGAAGGCGGTCGTCGAGAACCTGGCCTCCCCCGACGTCCTCGCCCTGGAGGAGATCCAGGACGACAACGGCGCCAAGAACGACGGCACCGTCTCGGCCGAGCAGACCCTCGCCAAGTTCACCGCGGCGATCTCGGCCGCCGGCGGCCCGGCCTACCAGTGGCGGACCGTCAACCCGGAGGACAAGAAGGACGGCGGCGAGCCCGGCGGAAACATCCGCCAGGTGTTCCTCTACAACCCGGCGCGGGTCTCCTTCACCGAGCGCGCCCCGGGTGACGCGGTGACCGCGACCGGCGTGACCAAGGTCAACGGCAAGGCCGCCCTGACCCACTCCCCCGGCCGCGTCGACCCCGCCAACCCGGCGTGGGCGGACAGCCGCAAGCCGCTGGCGGGCGAGTTCGTCTTCCGTGGCAAGACGGTCTTCGTGATCGCCAACCACTTCGGCTCCAAGGGTGGCGACGAGGGCCTGGCCTCGCACCACCAGCCGCCGGTCCGCTCCTCGGAGGCCAAGCGACTGCTCCAGGCGCAGGCCGTGAACGGCTTCGTGAAGCAGATCCTGGCGGAGGACAAGAACGCCAACGTCCTGGTCCTCGGCGACATCAACGACTTCGAGTTCTCGGCGACGACGGACGCGCTGGCGGACGGCGGGGCGCTGTACCCGGCGATCAAGTCGCTGCCGAAGGCGGAGCGTTACTCCTACGTCTACCAGGGCAACGCGCAGGTGCTGGACCAGATCCTGACCAGCCCGGCGATCAAGAAGTTCACGTACGACAGCGTGCACATCAACGCGGAGTTCTCGGCGCAGAACAGCGACCACGACCCGCAGGTGCTGCGCTTCCGCCCGTAACCCTTCGGGTCCCGCAGCTGCAGGGGGTCCGGCCGCCGTCCCGGCCGGGCCCCCTGCCACAATCCCGCCATGATCTTCCGTGAGGCCACCCGCCAGGACCTGCCCGCCGTACTCGCCCTGCTCGCCGACGAGGACTCGGTCGTCGACCCGGCCCGGGTCGTGACCGGCCAGGCGCACGAGCGGGCCTTCGCCGCGATCGAGGCGGACCCGCGCAACGAGATCCTGGTCCTCACCGACGGGGCGGACGGGGCGGACGGGGCCGGCGAGGTCGTCCTCGGCTGCCTGCAGCTCACGTACATCCCGGGCCTGGGCCAGAACGGGCAGGAACGGGCGCTGGTGGAGGCGGTACGGATCCGCGCGGACCGGCGGGGCGGGGGGCTCGGCGCCGAACTGATGCGGCTCGCCGCCGAGCGGGCCCGCGAGCGCGGCTGCGGCCTTGTCCAGCTGACCAGCAGCAAGCGGCGGACGGCCGCGCACCGGTTCTACGAGCGGCTGGGTTTCGCTCGCAGCCACGAGGGCTTCAAGCTGCACCTGGAGCCGTAGCGGGGCCTTCTCGGACAAGCTAGGGACTTTCGGCCCTGGCGTGACGCTCGACACATCCCTGCCGAATCGACCGGTTGTGGTGGTTGAGTATTTCCACGCTCGATCTTGTACCGGCTCGTACCGACCGCACTCCCGGAGGATCCTCGTGTTCCCCTCCATCTCCCTCGCTCAGGAAATCGGCCTCGCCGTCCTGCTCGTGGCCGCGATCGTCTGGTTCACCGGCCTCCGCCACACGCGGGAGGACAGCCGCTTCGCCCACGCGGATCCCGCCGCCGCCCAGGGCCTGCCGATGATCCCGGCCCAGCGCGGCTCCGCCGCGCACCCGATGGAGTCGGTGGAGCTGACCGAGGCGGAGAAGCAGGCCTTCGCGGGCCTGGTCCGCACGATCCCCCTGAGCTGACGCTCGGCCCGCGGCCTACCCGTGGCGGCGGCCCGTCGGCTCCTTCGGCCTCACGGCGCCGATCAGTGCGCAGACGCCCGCGGTCACGGCCAGACTCCCCACCATGACCATGGCGACGCCGACCGCGAAGAGCCCACTGGCGTCGTCCGACCAGTCATAGGCGGCGGCAGCGGTCAGACCGACCGTGACGCCCGCGACGGCGCCCGTCGCGAAGCCCCGGTACGCCGCCCAGCACAAGGGCGCCAGCAACGTCAGCGCGAGCCCGAGCACCTGCCAGGCCTCGTACGGCCCGGTCTCCGATCCGTCGGGCTGCACGTCGCGGTGCTGGTCCCAGCCGAGCCACGCGGCCCACGCCGCCATCGCCAGCAGGGCGAGCGCCAGGGCGACCGGAAGCCGGGACTCGGGGCCGGAGCGTATGCGTCGTCTCATGCCCCCAGCCTTCCCGCCACACGCGCCCGCTACCAGGGCGCACGTACTCAGTCCCGGCCGAGTACGTACGCACATCCCCTTCGCAGAGGTGCGCGCCGTACGTCGCGGACGGCGGGTCGGGGCGCACTGGTGGCCTGCTGCCGCCGTCAGTGGCGCGGGAACCAGGGGCAGACCGCGTCCGGCGCCGGCCGCGACCATCTCGCGACCGACGGTGGAGGGGCCGCCGCGCTCGGCCTCTTGCCTGGCGCGCCGGTCCTTGATGTTCTGCGCACAAGCCTTGACCAGGAAGGCGTCCCGTTCGAGGTGTCCCGCCACGTGCACCGGGGAGACCCGACCGGATCGCTGTACGAACTGCCCGTCGAATAACCAGGGAGCCCCCGTGGGAAGCGCAGTCGTTCGCCCGTACCAGGACACCGACCTGGAAGGCGCGGCCGCAGCACTCGTCGCCGTCCATGCGACGGACGGATACCCGGTCGAGGGGGTGGCCGACCCGCAGGCGTGGATCCGTTCGGCGAACGTGCGGGCCGCTTGGGTGGGCGCGGTGGACGGGAAGATCGTCGGTCATGTCTCGGTGATGAGGCCGCAGGGCGAGGATGCGGTGTCCCTGTGGACCGGGCAGAGCGGGGACGACGAGCAGCACGTCGCGGTGCTGGCTCGCCTCTTCGTTCTCCAGGAGGCACGACGGCGTGCCCTGGGTGCGCAGCTCATGCAGGCGGCTACGTCATGGGCCCAGGATCAGGGGATCCGGCTGGTGCTCGACGTGATGGCCAAGGACACCGCCGCAATCCGCCTGTACCAGCGGCTCGGCTGGACCAGGATCGGTGAAGCCACCCATCCGTACGGCGAAGGCCGGCTGATGGACGCCATCTGCTTTGCCGCCCCGGACGCGTAACCCAGCGGGGGGCTGTGACAGGTTCTCTGAGCAAAAGGCCGGGCCGCCAAGGCGCTCGGCCCCCGCCCGGAGGGTCAACGCAGAGCGCCCTCCCGGGCCGTCTCGGGGCCGTGGGAGGGCGCTCGTTGGTGACCGACGTTGACAACCTGGTGGCGGCTCAGCCGCTGGTCAGGGCTGCGGGCCGTCAGTTGTGGCTGTGCAGGACCTCGTTCAGGCCGCCCCAGGCCGCCTTGTACGGGCGGGCCTCGACGGCGCCGGTCACCGAGTTGCGGCGGAAGAGGATGTTGTTGGCGCCGGAGAGCTCCAGGGCCTTGACGATCTGGCCGTCCGGCAGGGTCACGCGGGTGCCCGCGGTGACGTAGAGGCCGGCCTCGACCACGCACTCGTCGCCCAGCGCGATGCCCACGCCCGCCTCGGCGCCGATCAGGGTGCGCTCGCCGATCGAGATGATCTGCTTGCCGCCGCCCGAGAGGGTGCCCATGGTGGAGGCGCCGCCGCCGATGTCGGAGCCGTCGCCGACCACGACGCCCGCGGAGATGCGGCCCTCGACCATGGAGGTGCCGAGGGTGCCGGCGTTGAAGTTGACGAAGCCCTCGTGCATGACGGTGGTGCCCTCGGCGAGGTGCGCGCCGAGGCGGACGCGGTCCGCGTCGGCGATGCGCACGCCCTTGGGCGCGACGTAGTCCGTCATCCGCGGGAACTTGTCGATCGAGGTGACCTGGAGGTGCAGGCCCTCGGCGCGCGCGTTGAGGCGGACGGTCTCGACCTGGTCGACGGCGACCGGGCCCAGCGAGGTCCAGGCGACGTTGGTCAGCAGGCCGAAGACGCCGTCGAGGTTCTGGCCGTGCGGCTTGACCAGGCGGTGGCTGAGCAGGTGCAGGCGCAGGTACGCGTCGTGCGCGTCCAGCGGCTTGTCCTCCAGGGAGGAGATGACCGTGCGGACGGCTACGACCTCGACGCCGCGGACCGCGTCCGTGCGGATCGCCTTGGCCGCGGCGGCGCCCAGCAGCTCCACGGCCTGGTCGGCGGTGAGGCGCTCGGTGCCGGCCGGGCCGGGCTCGGCGACCAGCCCGGGGGCGGGGAACCAGGTGTCGAGGACGGTGCCGTCGGCGGTGATGGTGGCAAGTCCGGCGGCGACGGCGCCGGTGGTACGCGTAGCAGTCATATCCGAAACCTAACCGGCGACGGCCTTCGGTTGCGAACCGGTCTCATGTGACGGTCGCACGGGTCGCGCCGCGTGCCTGGCCTGGCGTGCGTGCGCCCCCAGCAGCGCCGCGCCCGCCCCCGCCGCCAGCACCGCGCAGAGCGGCCACAGCAGCCCGGGCACAACGGAGTACACGGCTCCGCCGAGCGGCGGACCGAGGACGACCCCGCTGACCGAGACGCCCGCGTACAGGCTCTGGAACCGCCCGATGGCGTGCTCGGGTGCCTGGTCGGCCATGTGGGCGGTGGCGGTGGTCTTGTAGAGGATCTCCCCGAGGCTCAGCAGGACCATCATCGCCACGGCGCTCGCGATCCCGGCCCCGAGCAGCAGCGCCGCGTACCCGGCCCCGACGAGCACCATCCCGGCGCCGATGACCGGCAGGGCCGGCCGCTTGCGCAGGGCGACGGCGGCGGGCAGTTCCAGGATCAGGATCACCCCTCCGTTCAGGGCGATGACGAGCCCGAAGGCGCGCGCGTCCAGGCCGTGGTCGGCGAGGAAGACGGGGAAGGTGAAGTACTGCTGGCGGTAGACGATGTCGGTCACCAGGATCGCGCCGAGCAGCACCAGCACGGTGGGGCGGGCGCGCAGTTCGCGCCACAGGCCCCGTTCGCCGCGGCCCGGACCCCCGTCCCGGGCCGCGGCTGGTGTGCGGGGAGCGCCGCGGGCCGGGACGACCCGTGCGGTCCAGAGGGCGAAGGCGAGCGTGCCGGCGCCGTCGCCGACGAAGAGCCAGTCGTAGGAGAAGCCGGTGGCGATCAGGGCGCCCAGCGGCGGCCCGAGGGTGAATCCGCCGTTGGAGGCGCAGCGTACGAGGGCGAAGGCCTGGCGGCGGGCTCCCTCCGGGACCGTGACCGCGATGAGCGCGGAGTTGGCGGCCCGGATCACGCCGGAGGCGTACTGGGCCACGGGCAGGGTCAGGCAGAGGAGCGGCAGGGGGAGCAGCGGGAGGGCCGCGAGGGTCAGGCCCCCGAGGGTGGATGCGGCGAGCAGGACCCGGCGGTGGCCGAAGCGGTCTCCGTACCAGCCGCCGGTGAAGTTGCCGGCGACCAGGCCGATGCCGCCGATTCCGGTGACGAGGCCCGCCTGGGAGGCGCCGAGGCCGCGCGGGCCTGTCAGGTAGAGGAAGACGAAAACGAAGGTGAAGCTGACGACGGCGTTGACGAAGACCCCCGCAGCCAGCAGCCACACAACCCTCGGTATGTCCTTGAACCCCTGCAGCACACCCGTGCCCCCCTGCCCGACGAATAAGTTCCTTTTGGGAACGGACTATGTCAGCATGACAGCCTTGGGTCAACGGACGAAGGAGTTCCCATGGCCCAGCGCACACACCTCGGCGACGCGGACTGCGCGATCGCCCAGGCCCTCGACGTGGTGGGCGACTGGTGGACGCTGCTGATCGTGCGCGACGCCGCGCGCGGTCTGCACCGCTTCGACGAGCTCCAGCGCGAGTTGGGGATGTCCCGCAAGGTGCTGGCGGAGCGGCTGAAGCTGCTCGTCGAGGCCGGGGTGCTGTCGCGCGAGCCGTACCAGGAGCGCCCGGTGCGGCACGAGTACCGGCTGACCCCGCGCGGGCGGGGGCTGCTGCCCGTCCTGGTGGCCCTCCAGGACTGGGGAGACACCTGGGTCCTGGGAGAGGGAGAGATGACGGCGACGACCGACGAGGCCTCGCGCGAGGCGGAACGGGTGCACGCGCTGCGCGGCACACGGGTGCCGCCGCTGCTGCTGCCGGACCGTTTCGGCGAGCTCAGCGACCCCGTGGCGGACACCCCGTTCACGGTCCTGTACTGCTTCCCGGGCGCGTACGCGCGCGCCGAGTCCTACCCGCCCGGCTGGGCTGGGATCCCGGGCGCCAAGGGCTGCACCTTCGAGTCGTGCACCTACCGCGACCAGCTCGCCGAGTTCACCGCGGCCGGCGCCACCGTGCACGGGGTGTCGACCCAGCGTCCGGACGAGCAACGGGAGTTCGCGGAGCAGGAGCGGCTGCGGTTCCCGCTCCTGTCGGACGCGGATCTGGCACTGACGGCCGCGCTGCGCCTGCCGACGTTCCGCGCGGCGGGCACGAGCCGGATCAAGCGGCTGACGCTCGTCATCGACCGCGACCGCACGGTCCGCGAGGTGATCTACCCGATCCAGGACATCGAGGCGAGCGTGCGGACGGCCCTCGCGACCGTGCGCTCCGCGGGCTGAGCGGCCGCCGGATCACCGGATCACCGGGCCACCGGACCGCCGGGCCGCCGGACCGCCGGGCCGCCGGATCACCAGGCCGCCGCCTGCGGAGCCGCGCCCCCGCACCTTCCGGAGCCGGGCCCCGCCCGGACCCGGTCGTGCAGGCCCGCCGGCGTCCGAGGACCGGCGCGCGGGGCGGAGTCCTAGGGGGCGTCTTGCCGGTCAGGCCGGATCAGGGAGCGTCGGCCGGTGCCATGGGGTCTCCCCAGGCCCACCAGGGCCGACGGGAAGCATCGCACGGCGGACGAGGGAGGCGACGCGGAGCGTCGCCGACCGAGGACAACGCGGCGAGGCGCGGCACCGGACGCCGCGAGCCCGGCCTGATCGGCAAGACACCCCCTAGCGGCAGCGGCGCGCCTACGCCGGCCGCAGGATCCGCCGCAGGACCTCGCGGGCGTACTCCTCGTCGTACGCGGCGTCCGTCAGCAGGACCTGCAGGCCGATCCCGTCCATGGCCGCCACCAGCGCCCGCGCGGTCACCGGGTCGGTCCGCGGGGTCAGCGCCGCCGACATCGCCTCGCACCACTGCGCCGCCACCGGCCGCAGCGCCGGGCGGCGCAGGGCCGCGAGGTAGAGCTCGTACTCCAGCTCGACCCGGCCCCGGTCCGCCGCCAGGAACTCCCCGAGCAGGCGGGCCAGGGCCCCGGCGAGGTCCGCGTCCGGGTCGGTCAGTGCGGCCGAGTCCGCCACCGCCCGCGCGAAGCCCTCGTTGGCCTGGCGCAGCGCGGCGACCAACAGGTCGTCCAGCGTCTTGAAGTGGTACGTCGTCGACCCGAGCGGTACGTCTGCTTCCGCTGCGGCGCTGCGGTGGGTCAGCCCGGCGATGCCCCGCTCGCCCACCACCCGGAGCGCCGCGTCGATGATCCGCTGCCGCCGGTCCGGGTCGTAGCGCCGGACACCGGGGGTCATCAGTGGGCCCCGCCGAGATTCAGCAGGACCACCCCGCCGATCACCAGGGCGATCCCGGCGATCTTGGCGGCGGTGGCCGCCTCGCCCAGGAACACCATGCCTATGGCGGCGATCGCGGCGGTGCCGACACCCGCCCAGATCGCGTAGGCCGTGCCGACCGACATCGACTTCAGCGTCTGCGCGAGCAGGGTGAAGGCGATGACGTAGCCCAGCAGGGTGCCCAGCGACGGCCACAGCTTCGTGAAGCCGTCGCTGTACTTCATGGCGGTGGTTCCGGCGACCTCGGCGGCGATGGCCGCGGCAAGCATGACGTAGGGCATGCGTACAACTGTACACATCGATGCGTACGCGCGTACACAAGCGGCCGGGAAAGTCGCCGCCATGTCCCTGACATGCTGGTATACCGTGTGCGTTCGATGGGGGAACGAACAGACGGAGCAGACGCATGACGCAGAACGCAGGGTGGGGATCCACGGGCGCACCGGGGCCGGGCGGCCCGGGCGGCACGCCGCACTGGGGAGGATGGGCTCCGCCGCCACCGCCGAAGCCCGGGGTGGTACCCCTGAAGCCACTGGGTCTCGGGGACATCGTGAGCGCCTCGTTCGCCACGCTAGGCCGCCACTGGAAGCAGCTGGTCGGCGTGATGCTGGCCGTACAGGGCATCTGCCTGCTGGTCATGGCCCTGCTGGCGGGCATCGCCGTCGCCGCGGTGTACGACCACATCGAGCCGGTCTTCGACCGGCCCTACGGAGAGGAACCGTCGGCCGAGGACCTCACGCCGCTGCTCGTCGCGGGCATCACGCTGTTCGTGTTCCTGTGTGCCGTGGGGCTGCTGGGCATGGCGGTGCTCACCGCCCTGTGCCCGGCGGTCCTCCGCGAGGCAGTCATGGGCCGGCCCACCACCTTCCGCGCGATGTGGCGCACGGCCCTGCGGCGGACGCCCGCCGTCCTGGGCGCGCTGGCGCTCACGGGGCTGATCGCGGGCGCCCCCGTGTTCGCCGCCCTCGTGGTGTGGATTCCGCTGATGATCGCCTCCGCCGCCGGTGGCGACCCGTCGCCCGGGATCGTGCTGCTCCTGCCCGCGCTCATGCTGCTCGCCGCCCCGGTGAGCATCTGGCTCGCCACCCGGCTCGGCCTGGCCCCCGCCGTGGTGGTCATGGAGGAGGCCGGTCCCGTCACCGCGCTGCGCCGCTCGGCCGCACTGGTCAAGGGCGAGTGGTGGCGGATCTTCGGCATCACCCTGGTCGGCAGCATGATCGGGATGAGCATCGCCTACATGATCCAGATGCCCTTCCAGCTCATCGGCATGTTCGGGATGATCCCGCTCATGGCCGAGGGGGGCGAGGGAACCGGCCCGTCGGCAGGCATGATCGTCGCCCTCGTGCTCGGCTTCCTGTTCGTGCTGATCGGCAGCGGCGTGAGCCAGATGTTCCAGATCGCGTACACACAGCTGTTCAGCAATCTGCTGTACGTGGACCAGCGGATCCGGCGCGAGGACCTGGCCTCCGCCATCCTCGCCGAACTCGCCGCGGAGACCCCCGGCACCGGCCCCACGGCCACACCCACCGCACCCGCCGCACCCACGGACGGACAGGCTGACGGACAGGGCTGACGGACGAACGGACGGCTGAGCGGCCGGACGAACCGCCGCCCGTCCGTCCGACCGACCGGCCGGCCGACCGTCCGACACGCGAAGGGCCCCCGGCACGATGCCGGGGGCCCTTCCTCGTTCACAACGGCTCAGACGTTGAAGCCGAGCGCGCGGAGCTGCTCGCGGCCGTCGTCCGTGATCTTGTCCGGGCCCCACGGCGGCATCCAGACCCAGTTGATGCGAAGTTCGCTGACGATGCCGTCCGTCGCCGACTTCGCCTGGTCCTCGATGACGTCCGTCAGCGGGCAGGCCGCCGAGGTCAGCGTCATGTCGAGGGTGGCGATGTTCGCGTCGTCGATGTGGATGCCGTAGATCAGGCCCAGGTTGACGACGTCGATGCCCAGCTCGGGGTCGACCACGTCGTAGAGGGCCTCGCGGACCTCCTCCTCGGTGGCCGGCTTGATCGACGCCTCGGGCGTCGCGTTCTCGGTCATGCCGTCTCCCTCTCCGCGCCGCCCAGAGCCTGGGCCGTCGCGTCCTTCCACGCCATCCAGCTCAGCAGAGCACACTTCACACGAGCCGGGTACTTGGAGACGCCGACGAACGCGACCGCGTCCTCCAGCACCTCCTCCATGGCCTCGTCGGGCTCGATCTTGCCCTTGGACTGCATCATCTCCAGGAAGACTGCCTGGATCTTCTGCGCCTCGGCCAGTTCCTTGCCCACGAGCAGCTCGTTCAGTACGGACGCGCTGGCCTGGCTGATGGAGCAGCCCTGGCCCTCGTAGGAGACGTCGGTCAGCGTCTCGCCGTCGTACTTCACGCGCAGCGTGATCTCGTCACCGCACGTCGGATTGACGTGGTGCACCTCGGCGTCGCCGTCGCGCAGGCCACGCCCGTGCGGGTGCTTGTAGTGGTCCAGGATGAGTTCCTGGTACATCGAATCCAGCTTCACTGCGTCCTCGTCGCCTCGTCCGTCAGCCGAAGAAGTTCCGTACGTGCTCCAGCCCGTCGATCAGCGCGTCGACCTCGGCCGGAGAGGAGTACAGGTAGAAAGACGCTCGCGTCGTCGCAGGAATTCCGTAGCGCAGGCAGACGGGGCGCGCGCAGTGGTGTCCCACGCGGACCGCGATGCCCTGCTCGTCCAGCACCTGGCCGACGTCGTGCGGGTGGATGTCGCCCAGGACGAAGGAGATCGCGGCGCCGCGGTCCTCGGCCGTGGTGGGGCCGATGATCCGCAGGTCGGGCACCTCCGCGAGGCGCTTGATCGCGTACTCGGTGATCGCGTGCTCGTGCGCGGCGATCTTGTCCATGCCGATCGCGGTCAGGTAGTCCACGGCCGCGCCGAGGCCGACGGCCTGGGCGATCGGGGGCGTACCCGCCTCGAACTTGTGGGGCGCCGGGGCGTAGGTCGAGGCGTGCATCGACACGGTCTCGATCATCTCGCCGCCGCCGAGGAACGGAGGCAGGTCCTCCAGGAGCTCCTGCCGGCCCCAGAGGACGCCGATGCCGGTCGGGCCGCACATCTTGTGGCCGGTGAAGGCCACGAAGTCGGCGCCGAGCGCCTGCACGTCCAGCGGCATGTGCGGGGCGGCCTGGGAGGCGTCGATCAGCACGAGGGCGCCGACGTCCTGGGCGCGCCGCACGATCGCCTCGACCGGGTTGACCGTGCCCATGATGTTGGAGACCAGCGTGAAGGAGACGATCTTCGTCTTCTCCGTGATGACCTCTTCGATGTTGGACAGGTCGAGCCGGCCGTCGTCGGTGAGGCCGAACCACTTCAGCTTCGCGCCGGTGCGCTGCGAGAGCAGCTGCCACGGCACGATGTTGGAGTGGTGCTCCATCTCCGTGATGGCGATCTCGGTCTCGCGGTCGACCCGGTAGGGCTCGTCCGCCCAGCCGAGCATGTTCGCGACCAGGTTGAGCGACTCCGAGGCGTTCTTGGTGAAGATCACCTCGTCGCGGCTCGGCGCGTTGATGAAGGCGGCGACCTTGTCGCGAGCGCCCTCGTACAGCGCCGTGGCCTCCTCGGCGAGCACGTGCACGCCACGGTGGACGTTGGCGTTGTGCTGCTCGTAGTACTCGTTCAGCGCGTCGAGCACCTGGCGCGGCTTCTGCGAGGTCGCCGCGTTGTCCAGGTAAACGATCTTCTTCCCGTCGTGGACCACACGATCCAGAAGGGGGAAGTCCTTTCGGATCGCCTCGATGTCGAGGAGGCCAGGCAACTGTGTCACGCGGTCGCGCCACCCTTCGTGCTGTACGACTCGTAGCCTTCGGCCTCCAGCTTGTCGGCGAGCTCGGCGCCACCGGACTCGGCGATGCGGCCCTCGGAGAAGACGTGGACGAAGTCGGGCTTGATGTAGCGGAGGATCCGCGTGTAGTGCGTGATCAGCAGCGTGCCGACCTCACCGGTCGCGCGGACGCGGTTGACGCCCTCGGAGACCTGGCGCAGGGCGTCGACGTCGAGACCGGAGTCGGTCTCGTCGAGGATCGCGATCTTCGGCTTCAGGAGCTCCAGCTGCAGGATCTCGTGGCGCTTCTTCTCACCGCCGGAGAAGCCCTCGTTGACGTTGCGCTCGGCGAAGGCCGGGTCCATCTGGAGCTGCTCCATCGCGGACTTGACCTCCTTCACCCAGGTACGCAGCTTCGGCGCCTCGCCGCGGATCGCGGTGGCCGAGGTGCGCAGGAAGTTGGAGACCGAGACACCGGGGACCTCGACCGGGTACTGCATCGCGAGGAAGACGCCGGCGCGGGCGCGCTCGTCGACGGACATCTCCAGGACGTTCTCGCCGTCGAGGGTCACGGTGCCACCGGTGATGGTGTACTTCGGGTGACCGGCGAGCGAGTACGCCAGGGTGGACTTGCCGGAGCCGTTCGGACCCATGATGGCGTGCGTCTCACCCTGCTTGACGGTGAGGTCGACGCCCTTGAGGATCTCGCGGGCGCCGTTCTCGGCCTCGACGGAGACGTGCAGGTCGTGGATTTCAAGCGTTGCCATGGATACCTCAGGACTCCTGGGTGAGGGAGACGAGCACGTCGTCCCCTTCGATCTTTACGGGGTATACGGGTACGGGGCGCGTCGCGGGCAGACCCGAGGGCTTGCCGGTGCGCAGGTCGAAGGCCGACCCGTGCAGCCAGCACTCGATCATGCAGTCTTCGACCTCGCCCTCCGAGAGCGAGACGTTCGCGTGCGAGCAGATGTCGTTGATCGCGAACACCTCCCCCTCGGTGGAGACGATGGAGACCGGCGTGCCGTCGAGTTCCACCCGCTTCGGGGTGTTCTCCTCCAGCTCGCTGAGCGCGCAGGCCTTGACGTAATTCATCAGACGGAACCCTGGAGCTCGGTCTCGATCTTGTTGAGCAGGCGCTCCTCGATGTCGTCGACACCGATCTGCTGGACGAGCTCCGCGAAGAAGCCGCGGACGACCAGGCGGCGGGCCTCGTCGGCCGGGATGCCACGGGCCTGCAGGTAGAAGAGCTGCTCGTCGTCGAAGCGGCCGGTCGCGGAGGCGTGGCCGGCGCCGACGATCTCGCCGGTCTCGATCTCCAGGTTCGGCACCGAGTCGACCCGCGCGCCGTCCGTGAGGACGAGGTTGCGGTTCATCTCGTAGGTGTCGGTGCCCTCGGCGCTCTTCTGGATGAGCACGTCGCCGATCCAGACGGCGTGGGCGTCCTGACCCTGGAGCGCGCCCTTGTAGACCACGTTCGACTTGCAGTGCGGGGCGTCGTGCGTGACCAGGAGGCGGTGCTCCTGGTGCTGGCCGGCGTCCGTGAAGTACAGGCCGAAGAGCTCGGCCTCGCCGCCGGGGCCGGCGTAGCTGATGCGCGGGTGGATGCGCACGAGGTCGCCGCCGAAGGTGACCACGACCGACTTGAAGGTCGCGTCGCGGCCGACCAGCGTGTTGTGCTGGGAGCAGTGGACGGCGGTGTCGTCCCAGTCCTGCACGGACACGACGGTGAGCTTGGCGCCGTCGCCGACCAGGAAGTCGACGTTGGCGGCGCGCACGCCGTCACCGGTGTGGTCGATGACGATGACGGCCTCGGCGAAGGCCTGCACGTCGAAGACGGTGTGGCCGAAGGTGGTGCCGCCCTCGCCGTGCAGCGTCACGCGCACCGGCTCGGTCAGGACCGTCTCCTTGGGCACGGTGACGACCGTGGCCTTGGCGAAGGACGAGAACGCCTGGGCGGCGATCCGGTCCACCGGGGTGCCGGCCTTGCCGATGCGCGCGTCGCCGCGCTCCACCGACTCGACCGTGACGCCCTCGGGCGCGTCGATCTGGGCCTTCATGGTGCCGTTGGCGACCGCGGTGCCGTCGTGCAGGCCCTTGAGGCGGGCGAGCGGCGTGAAGCGCCACTCCTCCTCGCGGCCGTTCGGAACCGGGAAGTCCGCCACGTCGAAGGACGGGGGCGCACTCATCCGGGTGGCAACGGTGGACTCGGCGGCCACCGCGATCGCGCCGGCGGTGGTCGAACCCGCCGGAATGTTCTGAGCCTCAGCCATGGCTGTCGTCTTGCTCACTCTCTTTAAAGAACACTGCCTACGTCAAAGGATGTGCGGCGGGGGATGCCGCGCGGCCGGCGGTCAGCCGACCGATCCCTCCATCTGCAGCTCGATCAGCCGGTTGAGCTCCAGGGCGTACTCCATGGGCAGCTCACGCGCGATGGGCTCGACGAAGCCGCGCACGATCATGGCCATCGCCTCGAACTCCGTCATACCGCGGCTCATCAGGTAGAAGAGCTGGTCGTCGGAGACCTTGGAGACCGTGGCCTCGTGGCCCATGGAGACGTCGTCCTCACGGACGTCCACGTAGGGGTACGTGTCCGAGCGGGAGATGGTGTCGACCAGGAGCGCGTCGCACAGCACGTTGGACTTCGAGCCGTGGGCGCCCTCGCCGATCTCGACCAGGCCTCGGTAGGAGGTGCGGCCGCCGCCTCGGGCCACCGACTTGGAGACGATGTTCGAGGAGGTGTTCGGCGCCATGTGGACCATCTTGGAGCCGGCGTCCTGGTGCTGGCCCTCGCCCGCGAAGGCGATGGACAGGGTCTCGCCCTTGGCGTGCTCGCCCATCAGGTAGACGGCCGGGTACTTCATGGTGACCTTGGAACCGATGTTGCCGTCGACCCACTCCATGGTCGCGCCCTCGTACG
This sequence comes from Streptomyces sp. NPDC001502, assembly GCF_042894785.1. NCBI lineage: Bacteria > Bacillati > Actinomycetota > Actinomycetes > Kitasatosporales > Streptomycetaceae > Streptomyces > Streptomyces sp. NPDC001502. The sequence continues at coordinate 5,989 of NZ_JBIAVW010000026.1, read as the reverse complement.
CCACGGCGCGCTTGGTGACCAGGTTGTAGACGTTGTTCGACCAGTTCTGGATCGTCGTGTAGCGGCAGCGGCCGCCCTTCTTGACGATGATCTCGACCACGGCGCTGTGCAGCGAGTCCGAGGAGTAGATCGGGGCGGTGCAGCCCTCGACGTAGTGGACGTAGGCGTCCTCGTCGACGATGATCAGCGTCCGCTCGAACTGGCCCATGTTCTCCGTGTTGATGCGGAAGTAGGCCTGGAGCGGGATGTCGACCTTCACGCCCTTGGGGACGTAGATGAAGGAGCCGCCGGACCACACCGCGGTGTTCAGCGACGCGAACTTGTTGTCGCCGACCGGGATGACCGTACCGAAGTACTCCTGGAAGAGCTCCGGGTGCTCCTTGAGCGCGGTGTCCGTGTCGAGGAAGATGACGCCCTGCTCCTCCAGGTCCTCACGGATCTGGTGGTAGACGACCTCGGACTCGTACTGGGCCGCGACACCGGCGACGAGGCGCTGCTTCTCCGCCTCCGGGATGCCGAGCTTGTCGTACGTGTTCTTGATGTCCTCGGGCAGGTCCTCCCACGAAGCGGCCTGCTTCTCGGTGGAACGCACGAAGTACTTGATGTTGTCGAAGTCGATGCCCGAGAGGTCGGAACCCCAGTTCGGCATGGGCTTCTTGTCGAACAGCTTCAGGCCCTTGAGGCGGAGCTTGAGCATCCACTCCGGCTCGGACTTCTTCGCCGAGATGTCGCGGACGACCTCTTCGGACAGACCCCGCTTGGCAGCGGCACCGGCCGCGTCGGAGTCGGCCCAGCCGTATTCGTAAGTGCCCAGGCCATCGAGCTCAGGGTGAGCGATCTCCGTGGTCATGCGGGGTTCCTCCCGGCCGTACTTGCAGATACTGATGTGTCGGTCTGTGTAGTGCTCGCGCCACGCGGAATGAACGTCGTGCACACCCCGTCGCCATGGGCGATCGTGGCGAGGCGCTGCACATGGGTCCCCAGCAGGCGGGAGAAGACCTCGGTCTCCGCCTCGCAGAGCTGCGGGAACTGCTCGGCGACGTGTGCGACCGGGCAGTGGTGCTGGCAGAGCTGTTCACCGCTGTGCGGACCGGGAGCGCTCTTCGCCGTAGCAGCGTACCCGTCCGTGGTCAACGCCCTGGCAAGGGCCTCCGTGCGCTCCTGCGGGGCGGCGGCCTCGACGGCCTCCTTGTAGGCCTGCGCCTGCGTTTCCATCCGCGACCTGGCGAAGGCGGCGACGGCCACCTCGCCCTGCTCGCCGCCGCCGGCCGACTCCGCGATCCAGCGCAGGGCGTCCGCGGCGAGCGTGTCGTAGGACTGGTCGAAGGCGTCGCGGCCGCAGTCGGTGAGCGCGAAGACCTTGGCGGGCCGACCCCGGGTGCGCGCACCGTACACACGCTGCTCACGGGGTTCGACCACGTCGTCGGTGACGAGCGTGTCGAGGTGGCGGCGGACGGCGGCCTGGGTGAGGCCGAGACGCTGGGCGAGGTCGGCGACGGTGGACGGACCGTGGTCCAGGATCGAGCGCGCCACGCGGTTGCGGGTTGACCGCTCCCCGGTGCCGAGCTCCCCCTGGAGGGTGTCGATCTGCCGTTCGCCGTATTTCACAACGCCATTGTTGCGTAATTAACCGAGCGGCGACAAGCCGTGATGGACGCCACCCCTGGTGGCCTCCATCACTAAGGGTTACCTTATTTATCGACGGAGAGTTATTCGGAGGGCATCATTCCGCTACTTTTCGGGATGCCCCCGACGAGCCCGAAAACCGCCCCCACCAGCACACCTGCGCCCGCGGCGGTTCCCCGGCGCCGAGAAAAGCGGCTTCCGGAAAAGATCACGGAAACATGCCGACGTCTCCAGGACCGTCCGACTGAAAAAGAACAGTATTCGCGACGCGGCGTTCGAATCCCCGGCTCCGAACCGACGACGAACCGGAGACGAAGAGGCCCCGACCCCGGGACCCCCGGCCCCTCCCCCGGCTCCGTAGACTCACCCCTCATGAGCAACGACCCCGCCGTGGAGATCCGCGGACTGGTGAAGCGGTACGGCACCAAGACCGCGGTGGACGGCCTGGACCTCACCGTCCGGAGCGGCTCCGTCACCGCGGTCCTCGGTCCCAACGGCGCGGGCAAGACGACCACGGTGGAGGCCTGCGAGGGCTACCGCCGCCCGGACGCCGGCACCGTCCGCGTCCTCGGCCTCGACCCGGTCGCCCAGGCCGGGGCCCTGCGCCCGCGGATCGGCGTGATGCTGCAGTCCGGCGGCGTCTACTCCGGAGCCCGCGCCGTCGAGATGCTCCGCCACATGGCCAAGCTCTACGCCGCCCCGCTCGACGTCGGCACCCTGGTGGAACGCCTCGGACTCGGCGGCTGCGGCCGCACCCCCTACCGCCGGCTCTCCGGCGGCCAGCAGCAGCGCCTGGCCCTGGCCATGGCCGTCGTGGGCCGCCCCGAGCTGGTCTTCCTCGACGAGCCCACCGCCGGCCTGGACCCGCAGGCCCGCCGCGCGACCTGGGACCTCGTACGGGAGCTGCGCACCGACGGGGTCACCGTCGCCCTCACCACCCACCACATGGACGAGGCCGAGCAGCTCGCCGACGAGGTCGCCATCGTGGACGCGGGCAAGGTCATCGTCCACGGCAGCCCCGAGCAGCTGTGCCGCGGCGGCGCCGAGAACACCCTGCGCTTCACCGGCCGCCCCTCCCTCGACCTCGCCTCGCTCCTGAAGGCGCTGCCCGACGGCACCCAGGCCGCCGAGCTCACCCCGGGCGTCTACCGGGTCACCGGCGACGTCCACCCGCAGCTGCTGGCCACCGTCGCCTCCTGGTGCGCGCAGCACGGCGTGATGCCGAGCAGCCTCACGGTGGAGCGGCACACGCTTGAGGACGTCTTCCTCGAACTGACAGGCAAGGAGCTGCGCGCATGAGCGCCGGTACGTTCACCCCCAGCCCGGGGGCCGCGCCCGTGTCCCGCATGATCCTCGCGCAGACGGCGCTGGAGACCCGGATGCTGCTGCGCAACGGGGAACAGCTGCTGCTGACCGTGATCATCCCGGCGCTGCTGCTGACCCTGTTCTCCGCCGTGGACATCGTCAGTGTGCCCGTTCAGGAAGGGGGCAGCGGGAAGTCCGTGGACTTCCTCGCGCCCGGGATCCTGGCGCTCGCCGTGATGTCCACCGCCTTCACCGGCCAGGCCATCGCCACCGGCTTCGACCGCCGCTACGGGGTCCTCAAGCGGCTCGGGGCCTCCCCGCTGCCGCGCTGGGCCCTGATGGCCGCCAAGACCCTCTCGGTACTGGTCACCGAGGTACTGCAGATCGCCCTGCTGACGGTGATCGCCCTCGCGCTGGGCTGGTCCCCGCAGGGCGACCCGCTGTCGGTGGCCGCGCTGATCCTGCTGGGCACCGCCGCCTTCTCCGGCCTCGGGCTGCTGATGGCGGGCACCCTCAAGGCCGAGATGACCCTGGCCGCCGCCAACCTGGTCTTCCTGCTGCTGCTGGTCGGCGGCGGGGTGATCGTGCCGCTGGAGAAGTTCCCGGAGGCCGCGCAGTCCGTCCTGGGGCTGCTGCCCATCGCGGCCCTGTCCGACGGGCTGCGCGAGGTGCTCCAGCACGGTGCTTCGCTCCCCTGGAGCGACGCGGCCGTACTGGCGGGCTGGGCCGTACTCGGTCTGGGCGCCGCCGCGCGGCTCTTCCGCTGGGAATGAAATCCCTCCCCTCGCGGCGGCGATGCCGCGAGGATGGGCCCCTCACACATGAAGCCGGGGGGCGGACATGGTGCAGCGGGACGCCGTTCTACGGCTGGACGATCAATGGGCACGGGTGCGGTCGGGGGCGGAGCAGACGGAGCCCGGGGAGCGCGAGCGGCTCCTCGACGAGCTGATCGGCGCCCTGCGCCCGTTCACGGACGACCCTCGGTGCACCGCGCTGCTCGGGCTGCGCCTCGCCGACCGGGCCGCCGCGCGGTTCGCCGCGGGGGACCGCGCGGGCGCCCTCGCCACGATCGAGGAGGGGCTGCGCAGCTCCGAGCGCGCGGCCGGGCAGTCCCCCGAGTTCGCCCGCTGGTACGCCCGCGGGCTGATCAACCAGGGGGTCTGGCTCTCCTGGCCGCTCAGCGACGGGGCCCGGCTGCCCAAGCACCCGCTGGGCCCGGCCGCCGGCGAGGGGCCGAGCGCCATGGAGCGGGCGGCCGGTGAGCGCGCCCGCGATCTGACCCGGACCGCGGTGGAGGTGTGGGCGGGACTGGACCAGCGGGATCCGGTCAACCGACGGGGGCTGGCCCAGGCCAAGGTGTTCCTCGGGGACCGCCTCGCCGAGCTGGGGTTCGCCGAGGAGGCCGTGGCCTGGGCCGTGGCAGCCGAGTCCGACTTCCGCCGGCTGCTGCTCGCGGACCCGGCCGCGGAGGAGTCCGGGGAGGCCGAGGAGGCCCTCGACCACATCGGCCGCCAGCTGGAACTGCGGCTGCGCTTCCTGACCTTCGGCTCGCTGGTCAGCCTGCGTACGCAGGGACTGCTGCCCGAACGGCTGCTGCCCCGGGCCGTGGTGGCCGCCCGTATCCAGGGGGTGGCGGAGCCGCGGATCGCGGCCGGGCTGGGGCTCGACGCCGAGCAGGTGCGCACGATGCTGGAGGTCACCCCCTGGCTCGCCGTGTGGCGCTTCGAGGTGCGCGGACCCGACGGCCTGTGGAGCGTGCTCGAACATCCCTGGCACAGCACCACAGAAGTAAGGAATCGGACGGCCGAGGACGTAGCGGGTGATTTAGTACGCGGGTTCGCCGGCTCGGCGGACTACCCGGGCGACGGCGCCCATTGGCGCATCCTCCTGTGGTGGCAGGAGGAGGGCGACCCCGCGGGGGCGAGGTACCGGCTGGTCTTCGGCCCGGACACGCCCCTGGCCACCCCCTCGTGAAACTTTGCACAAGGGGTCGCCTACGATATGGGGCGTGTTGAACCCCCTCGCCCACATCGCCAGCCGCTGGACCCCGTCACCCCGGACCGTCCAGCGGGCCGCACTCGCCGCGCTCGTCATGAGCGTGGTCATCGTCGTCACCGGCGGCGCGGTACGGCTGACCGGATCCGGCCTCGGCTGCGACACCTGGCCCAAGTGCACCGACGACAGCCTGATCGTGACGCAGGAGCAGGGCTTCCACGGCGCCATCGAATTCGGCAACCGCATGCTGACCTACGTGCTCAGCGCGGCCGTCGGCTGGGCGATCATCGCCGCCCGCTCGGCCAAGCCCTGGCGGCACTCCCTGACGAAGCTCGGCTGGGTGCAGTTCTTCACCGTGATGGCCAACGCCGTACTGGGCGGCATCACCGTCCTGACCGGGCTCAACCCGTACAGCGTGGCCGGGCACTTCCTCCTCGCCACCGCGCTGATCACCGTGACGACGGTCACCTGGCAGCGCACCCGCGAAGGTGACGGCGCCCCCCGGCCGCGCGTGCCCGGCCCGGTGCGCAAGCTGTCGTGGGCGCTGCTCGCGACCACCCTCGTCCTGATCGCGGCGGGCACCGTCGTGACCGGCTCCGGTCCGCACGCCGGCGACAGCAGCGAGATCAAGCGGATGCCCTTCGACTGGGACACCACCGCCCATGTGCACGCCGTCTCCGCCTGGCTGGTGTGCGCGCTCGCCATCGCGATGTGGCTGGTCCTGCGCGTCGTGGACGCTCCCGCCGACACCCGGGCCCGCGCCCGCGACCTGCTGGTCGTGCTGCTCGCCCAGGGCGCGATCGGCTACGTGCAGTACGCCACCCAGGTCCCCGAGGCCCTGGTCGCCGCCCACATGCTCGGCTCCTGCCTGGTGTGGATCGCCGTGCTCCGGATCGCCCTGAGCCTGCGCGAGCGGCCGGCCGAGCAGGCGGAGATCCCCGCCCAGGCCGACCCGCAGCTCTCCGCCGCCTAGGTGTATTGACCTGCAGCGTTGTTTACCCGGCTGATGGGCGGGTGTCCGTCCAGTGCGGTGTGGCAGCGGTGGTGGTTGTAGGTGTGGAGG